>JAUWZR010000069.1 GCA_030615235.1 Promethearchaeota archaeon | reverse complement strand
AGATCAAATTGAGAACAATTCTATCTACAAAACTGATATACTGAATCTCGTAAATCAAATTCCTGATGAGATTATAAAATCGCGTGTATTATTAGATTCAAGTTATTATTATAAAATTAAAGAAAATGGATATAAACGGGTCAAAAAATATTTTACATGGGAGATAGTATCTAAAAAATTAGCTCTTTTATACGAAAATTTAAATTCCTAAGCGGTAACTGTTATTTGAATAGAAAAAGGGTATAATTATCACTAAATAATAATAATAATTTTCTCTCTTTACCTCTTTTTCCTTTAGTAATAAGAAAAAACTAATTAGATTTCCAGAAGCTATTTAGATTTTGGAAGAGAATTTTAGGTTTATCTGGAATAAGTTCTAATTCTTTTCTTATCCACCCAGCAATCCATTTGGATTTTTGCTTAAAGCGGAAATCCATAAAAATTATCGCCCCCTTATCTTTTAACTTTCTAATTGGGCGCCCAGCAGCTTGATTTGCCCGTTGAATAGCGGGATAAAGATAAGCAAAATTCCATCCTTGATCGTTAAAAACTTTATCGTAATATTCAATTTTAGCGTTAACACGAGGAGTAGGTAAGTGATAAGGAAAGCCAGCGATGATTACAGAGTTCATATGATCACCAGGATAATCTTCTCCTTCTGAATTTCGTCCACCACATACGCCTAACAAAATTGCTCCATTACGAGGTTTAGAAGCCGTTGATTTAAAATCGTTTATTAATGAAGCATTTTCAGAGGCAGAAAGACCAGGTTCCTCAATAAATAACGTTTTGTCGTAATTCATAGCGAGAGATTCAATACCATTAGTAGCTAAGGCATTTAGAATTTTGTACGATGCACAAAATATACCTATATTTGCTGGGGTGCTACTTATAACTTCTTCAATTTTAGAGAGCATCTTTTTAAACATTGGAGGATTTCGATTTTTTCTACGAGTATCAACACCTTCAGTTATAATAGCCTTAATATTTTGTTTTTGAAATGGAGATTCCGCGATTATGCCTTTGTAACTTTTTCCACTCTGTTGTAAACCCATTAAATTATTATATACATATGGATTTACGGTTCCTGAAAGATGCAAGCTCGTATAGCATTCTTTCAAAATAGGAATAACAATTTCTCTAGGATCTAAAGCAACTATTTCTATAGAGATCGTAGATTTCCCTTTAAGCTCCTTGATATTATAACAGAAGAAATAATTTTCCAGGAGATAACACCTTATCCATTTTGTCCAGAAATCTGCTAAAGATCCTAAATAATCTCTTGAAATGTCCCCATTAGCTAATTTTTCTTCGTGGACAGCTGCACTAAAATCTAGTAAGTCGTTAACGAAATTTTTAAACTCATTTAAATTTCCAATTCGCAAGATAGAATACACTTGAGCTAAGAATCTTTCAGCTTCTATTTCTTTTTCAAAATTAAGACTTTTCTTCTTTTTTTCTAAGTGAGTTATAAGAGCCTTCACGAATGTTTGCATAATAGTTGGTGAACGATATATCTCAAGATCTTTTAAACATAATCTAAGCGCATACGGGGTTATCCTATCGGAGTTAACTTCAGTTGCCACATCAATAACATTATGGCATTCGTCGAGAATTAAAATACAGTTAGTTAATTCTTTATCTATAAATTGCAAAAAATTCTGCCGGATAAAAGGGTTGAATAACCATTGATAATTGCATATTATCAGTTTCATATCTTTTAAGAGAAATTTGCTCAAAAAATAAGGACACAATTTTTTGTCGCTACAATATTTGATTAAATCTTCAGCATCTACGGGGTTATTGAAAATTTCAGGAGCGATATTAATTAAATTATCGTATTGATCTCTCTTTTTAATTAGGTTGAGAAAAAACTTACAACTCCTATTTTTTCTTAAATCTGAACACACAGCCATTGATTCTCGGGGATTAAGTTTTAAAGACAAAAGTACTTCATTAAGGCACATTTCGTTCCTTCCCCGAATAGAAAGTCCGTTAATCTTAATATTGATCTCATTATTTCTCAAATGATTAGAAATTTTTGAAAGTTCCTTGATAATCCGAGTGTTTTGGGAGTGGGTGCGACATAAATATATTATCTTTAAATTCTTTTTAATTGCTAAGGGTAACACGGCGCTTAAAGCGATAATGGTCTTACCTGTTCCGTTCGGTGCTGCAAGTAAAGAATTTTTTTTTTCCAGCGAAGCTTTATCGATTTGCTTTATAATACTCTCTTGCTCACTTCTAAAATGATCATAGGGAAAAAAGGTTAGGTAACTGGTTTTTTGAAGATTTGAATTACTCGTACCTTTATCTGATTTTTTTTTATACTCCGCATTAGAGTTCTTATTTTCAATATTAGCCAGATTAATTTCGCGCAGTAGGTCGTTGTCGTTGTTTATTACAAATTTACCCTTTTTAAGAACATAAAAGAGAGAACAACCCTTACAATAAAGTCGATTATTAGTAGGAAATAGTACTTTTTCACAGTTTGGGCAAAATTTCATAATATGATTCGCTGGTTATCTTATAATCTTAAACACAGTTAATATTTAATAAATAACACTGTGTATAAGTTTATTTATTAATGCTTAATTTTATAAAAAAATGAGCAATAAGAATACTAAACAAGAGTTTTTGCTTTTAAGAGAATTATTCAATGAGTCTTTACTCCGCGATTTGATTATTTTTGTTATATTTTACCTCTTTATTTTGGCTCAGTCTTGGAAAAACATTTTTTTACTGCTTTTTCCGGTAATAACTTACTCTTTTTCTCTATTTTTTCGAATAATTAGTGCTAATAAATGGAGAATATCAATTTATGATAACACAATCACATACAATCCACTTGGATTAGAAAAAAAACACGCTAATAGACTAACTTTCATTGCGATATTACAATTAATATTACTTTTTTGGATAGGGGGTGAATCATATTATCATCCCCAACTCATTCAGATTTACGATTTTTTCTTTAATATTGTGTTTAATTTCATTTACACTTTTGGGTTTTATTGGATCTTAATTGACATTTGGAAATATTCCAAAATAACCATCGAAACCAGAAGTATTATTGAAGAAAATTCTGGAATATTAGTAAATCATCTAAATCTTAAAAATTTTAAACTAATTTACCTAATAAACCTATGTACATTTATCCTTTTAAATATTTTAAACCTGGGCATAGTAATTCTTACTGAAAATAATGCTTTTCTCGGAATTATGTATTTACTTCCAGGGACTGGAATCGAAAATTCATTGCCATTGAGAATCTCAGCAAGTTCATTACTAATTATAGTAATTTCTCCACTGATAGCTATCTTACTTTTTTACCTTATATATAAAAAGATTTCTATCATAAACCCCTCTGAATTAATAGAAAAGCTCCAATTATTACCAGAAAGCAAGCAAAACAATATTATAGAAACATTAAAAAAAATAAATCACAAATACTATAGAGATTTCAGTAGTGAATAATTTATTGAATAAAAGTTTAAAAAAAAATAATATATTATTATTACAATCTATCTCAAACAACTTCCAGTAAATTTCTTAAAAATGTCACAACAATCTGATCTAAAGCGCCAATTTTTATTTAAAATCGTTGTAGTAGGTGATGGTGGTGTTGGAAAGAGTACTATGATACAGAGATTAATTACTGGTAATTTCGTGCCGATGAAAATTACGATAGGAACAGATTTGCTCTCGTGGAGCACAACAAGGGACGATTTTGAGATTAAGCTTCAGATATGGGATTTTGCTGGCGAAAAAAGATTCCGATTCTTCTTGCCGAACTATTCTAGAGGAGCTCAAGGTTGTTTACTCTGTTATGATATTTCGAGATATACTAGCTTTCAGAACCTGCAAGAATGGTATGATATCGTAAAAGAAAATACGAATGATACAATTTTCCATATGATTGGAGGAAAAGCCGATCTTTCAGATTCAAGAAGGACTGTTCAAAAAGAAGAAGCAGAAGAATTCAAGAAAGAACACAATATACCGTTTCTCATAGAAACAAGTTCGAAAACCGGAGAAAATAATGCTAATGTTTTTGAATCTTTAGTAGAAGCAATGTTAAAAAAAAAAGAGTTAATTTAACTCTTATTCAAGAATATCTCTAAATTCATCAACATTCAATTTAAGATATTTAGCTGTTATTAAATCTCTACCTAGTAAATTTAGGAAGTTTTTCTTTCTCTTCCTATTTAGAAATTTTTTCATGTCGCTAAGGTCTGGTTCCTTACTCGTTATTTCGATCAATTTTTCTTTAATAGCGTGATCTACGACTTTTTGACCAATATCAGTTCTGATAATTAAAAAAGCTTCATCTTTAGATGGACTACCCCAAGGACTATAAGATATGTCAGAAAATTCTCCTGTGTAATCAGTACAATATTTGCAACCACTCATTCCGCCAGATGAACAAGCAAAGGCTATTTTTAATGAAGTCCGCTCCGCTCCTGTGTTAAAATCGCTCGTAAGTATCTTAGCGAGTCCTTGAAGATGACAAGGATTAGCTACGATCCCAATATCTCGTTTTTTATCTAAATATGCTTGTCCAATTCCAGTGATTAAAGGTCCTCCATTTTTATTAGGGTTATCAGGTATAAATTGTTTTGAATCTTTAGCATTATCGACTACTACTGGAAATGCAGCACCAAGTTTTTTCTCTTGAGGTTTACTCAATACAAAATGTTTTGTTACTCCAGATTCAAAGGCAGCCAAAACTAAATTATATAAGATATTGTCTTTATTTTTAGATTTAACTTGGATAATATCTTTATAAACTCCTACACCTAAATCAACGCGTGTTTGACCGAACATTTTTTGTTCAATTTCTGAAATGGGAAGAAAACTGCGTGGGCAGGCATTATAGCACAGACCGACTGTCTCCGCACACTCATCTACGACATAAGCTAACCCCGTTTCTTTATTGAAGTCCATGTGTGGACAGAATGCGTTACAGCTTCCGCAATGGATGCATAATCCTCCATAAATAACTTCATTTTCAAGATCTTGACTTGATTTTTCAATCTTCATGTTATAAATTCACTTTAAAATGCTAGTAATCAATCTTTTATTATTGAGTAGTAAAATAAAACATGGTATATAAACCTTAAACGAAATTTCACACTCTTTATTTAATGAGAGAATCAGCCTAAAATTTTAAAGAGTTTCAATTTATTTTAAAAATCATATCAAAATTTGCATCAATTCTGAGTTAGAGTAAATTATTCTATATGGTTTGCTGCCGTGAAATTTTTCTTTTTAAACACAATCCTTGTAATTGTTCAAAAGATATTATTATTTAAACTAATTTAACGTAATTAATTAAAGAGAATAATTTAGCATTCCTCTTCATCACCTACTAAAAATCGAGAACAAGTTTCATCTAATTTCTTAATTATATGGTTTCGGTCTTTCCATATAATCCAAGTACTTCCCGATTTTTCAAAGTAAAATCCATCGTAACCGTCCTTTATTTTAGATAATGTCTTTTTCACAAAGCTCCAAGAAAATCCAGTTCGCTCAATGACTTCTGCAATTGCGATGGGATGATTAACTGCGAGGTTATTGTTAAAAAAATCTATTATTTTTTCAAATCCCGTTTTAGAAGTTGTATTTTTCTCGTTCAAAATATAGAATTTAATTTAATTTTTATATACTTTAAATAAAGATTTAGGATATTTAATGTTCATACTTTAGTCTTATTTTCGTTTCTAGTAAGAACTTTCAGGTTTAATCTTCACTTACTTTCTAAGTTTAAGAAATTCTCCAGACTTCATCATGTCACATGGTTTGAAATAATTTATTTGAGTGGTCTCTACGAGTTCGATTAACATCTGGGACCATTTTTCGTAATTCCTTTTACCGGCTCCAAATGGTCCGGGCATATCCATTCCCGCTAACATCGTATCATCTATCATTTTATAACCAGATACAATTTCTTCTTCCAACAGTCTACATCCTTCATTTAATTGAATCGCAAAGTAATACTCTGGGTTAAATAAACCCGCTTTCTCATTTGTAGTAATTTTGGGTTTCCCCTCATGCCACTCATATATTCCTTTTCCTGTTTTTTTTCCCAGATTTCCTTCCTTTAGGAGATTTGTTAATTTTACGCTAGGGGTAAATTCTGGTGAAACTTCTTTGGCAAAATAGTTCATAGTATCACTAACGATATCTAGTCCTAAATAATCCCACTTAGCAAAAGGACCTAATTCAGGGGGAGATGTAAAATCATTATCTAATTTCTCGTAAGGAATCCCTTTATCAGTAGCCATATCTAAAATCCAATTAAATAAAAGGCTTGTCGCAATAAGTAGGCGATTTACAATGAATCCTGGACTTTCTTTTTCTATTTTTGCGATATACCTTTTACCCTTGATTGCGGGTAACCTCTGACCGATTGCTACACCTAAATCAAAAGCTTCTTGTGATGTTTTTTCTCCTTTTATTAATTCAATTAGCCTGAGCAAAGGAATAGGAGTAAAAAAATGCATTCCAATTACTTGTTCAGGTCTTTTTGATGCCTCTGCGATTTTGGTAATGCTCATAGTCGATGTGTTTGTCGTTAACAAAGCGTGCTCTGGAGCGTATTGACCTAATTCTTCGAATAGTTCTTGTTTTAATTCCATTATCTCGGGTATTGCTTCAACAACAAAATCTGCGTCTTTAATTGAGGAGATTAAATTTTTATCGATTATCAGTTTTTTAATTAGTTCATTCGTAGTTAATCCGTGCGCTAATAAACCTTTGGATTCCAATTTGTTAAGACCATTTAGGATATAGATTTTGGCATTCTTTAAAGCGTTATCGTTAGTATCGTTTATGTAAACTTTATTAAATATGTTTGACATGAGAGCAACTTGAGCGATTTCTCTGCCCATTGTTCCTGCTCCAATAATTGAAATTGTTTTAACCTTACTTATGTCTATAATAACTTAATACACCTATATGATTGGAAATTAATGAGATAATTGAATTTTATATAAGACTATGATAAGAAATCACATATCATATAAAAAAGATTGTTACTATTAATTGAGATAGTAAAAAAGCTCCAATTCCTAAAAATATGGAAATCGGAAGTCCTGGTAAAATCTTATTCTTTTTCAATCTCGATATAGTAATTCCTGTTCCTATTACTATTGCAATTGTAGTCAAAGCTGTAATTATAAGATTATTCGTGAATAATAGTACACTGGAAGTAAGTAAACCATAAAAAGCTAGATCTCCAATTCCAATTTCTAAATTGGATGTATCGTAAATAGCATTACCACTCTCAATTTTCTCATTTATTTCTGCTTTTGTCATCTCGTCTTCATTATCATTCTCGGATATTAACTCTATCATTTCCTTAATTGGCCCTTTTTTATAAAGGACAGCAAAAAGATCCCAGAAAGATATACCAACCAAAATAGCGAGAGTACTCCAAAAAGGTAAAACAATACTCATAGAAGCGCTAATCAAAAGGCTGATATATAGGACAATAAAATTTTTAGTTTTTATTGATTTTGAAGTGAAATATTTATAGAGAAGAAAGAAAACAGAAATTGCCGTTCCCAATGGTAGGAACCAATCCGTAAAGAGAAGGTACAGTCCTCTGACAAATGTAGTCTCAGGAAATTGGATGAAAATTAAGTAAATAATTATTTCTAAGAACATTAAGGTAATGAAAAAACTAACAAAGCCGAAACTTATTCCAAAAAGGTACTTTAAGATACCTATCCCCAGCTTTTTGATAAACAATACTATTAAAAATCCAGACACAACCGCAATTACCGTAAAAATTACACCGTTTAATATAACAGCTAAAACCCCCAATTCGCCTTCAGGAAAGTAACTTTCTTCTACTTGAACTCCCGCAACAAAGACGGTGAGATACGCCAGTATTGCAGCTAGGATTATTACGACCACAATGGGAATTGGGTAAAATTTGAACTTTATACGATATGTTGGTAAAAAATGTGGAACAAGATCTTTTTCGATAATTTCCTTTTGTTCTTCTTCAATTTCAGAAAAAGAATGCGTCTTTTCTTGGCCATCCTTTCCCAAATTTACTGAATTTGGATTATTAGACATTATTTTAAACACTTGGTTTTTTTAAAAAAATAATTTAAATTAATAAAATAATTAATAATTTAAATATGTAATAATAATGAATTATTAAGCTTGATAATCGTACTGTAAAATAATGAAATTATGTCAAAATATCAAAATGATAAATATTTTTTCATTAATCAAGAAATACCATTACCAATAAGTCAACATCCCTCTATAAGACACTTTTATCCAAGCTATTTGGGAATAGTTTTTATCGGAAAAATTTCAACACCCATTTTAACGAAATTAGAATTTTATATTAATAAAATATTCAATTCATTTTTTTACGAAATTCTTTTTATTGGAGAATTGGAAATTCCCTCTATTGAATATAAAAGTGGGATAAGAAGAGAACATGATTTATTAAATCAAACTTTTAAAAAGGTAATCCTCCAACCAACTAACAAATTATACTCTTTTATTAAGAACTTGATGAAGGAACACAATTTTAATGTAGGTTTTGGATTGACGGACTTACCTATTTATTCTAGTAACGACGAGAGCTTATTATTCTTATTTGGAGAATCTAATATTAATCATAGGTGTGCTATAGTATCTACTCATAATTTGACTTCTCAATTTAATAAGGAATCAGGACATAACTTTAAAGTTAGAAATAGGATAATTAAAGAGGCAATTCACGAAATTGGACATATTATCATTGGCCTTGAACACTGTCTTACCGCAGATTGTGTTATGCGATTTTCAAAAAATATCGAAGAGATCGATAATAAATCTGTAAACCTTTGTAAAAAATGTCAGTCTAGATTAAACGAAGTTAGATTAATGAATAATTTTTAAAAAGTAGCATTAGGTAATTGGTGCATAAACTCTTTTACTAATTCAACACGGACTTTCCTATCTGCTTTATTGTACCGTAATGGATAAAGTTGATTAATTGTAAATTTGTATAGTTTAATCCATGTTTTTGCGATCTCGCTTACTCTATAATTTTGAGCTATTTTTTGGGCGTTTTTTCCAAATTCAGCCCTAAGATCATCATTTTTTAACAATTCAATAACATAATCTGTAAATTGACCAAGATCGTTAGCTAAATAACCAGTTTTACCGTGTCGAATTATATTACTGATTCCGCATGCATTAGCTCCAACACTTGGAGTTCCTTGAGCCATTGCTTCAAGCAACACAAGTCCTTCAGCTTCAATCCACGACCATAAACAAGTTAAATCCGCAGTATTGTATAGCTTTAATAAATCGGGAAAAGGTACTCTTCCAGCATAGGACACAAAATCTCTGTACTGTTTCTTTTTAATTATTCTTTTTACATGGTCCTTTGAGGGCCCATCACTCCCAACTAGCAAAAGGTGAGCTTCAGGGACTTCTTGATGGACTTTTTTAAAGCTTTTTATAATATCTATAGGATGTTTTTCAGGAGATAATCGTGATGCGTATAAAAGAATTTTCTTTCCTTCTAAACCATATTTCTCACGAATTCCATTTTCTTTTAAATCTGTATAATACAAGTCGCGAACTCCGTTGGTCATGCAAACTATTGGTTCCTTGAACCTATAGTCTCGTAATAAATCTTTTTTGGATTTTGTAGCGACATGAACAAAATCATATTTATCGACAATGTGGCGTTCATATCTCCAGATCATGTCGCCTTTTGTTAATAACTTACCAATTATTGGAACATACTGTGCAGTATAGTATTGCATAGGGCTATTGTGAGTCCCTATCATTGGAATACCTAGATACTTAGCCCAATTTATAGCCATTGTTCCTACAACTGCATGTGTATGAATATGGGTTATATCTAAATAGTCATGTTTACAGAAAAAGATCTTATGTATAGGAGCACTTAGAACAAAGCCGGTATTATGACCAATAATAGCTCCTCCAATTTCGTGAAAATGCAATGTTTTCGGTATTTTGTAACCATTTTGAATTCTTGGTGCAAAAACATGAACATTGTGTCCAAGATTAGCAATTGCTTCGGATAGAAATCTTACTGCGTGAGCAGTTCCGTTGATTTGGCTATACATGGTGCTGAAAAATCCGATATCAAGAATATTTTTAGCCATGAGTGTGGATCCCTAATAAATATCATTAATAGTATTACTTATATATAAACATCTATCTAGATTTTTAAACTGTTTCTTTTATTAAAAATTTCACAGTTTCTTAATAAAATCGTTAAAACCGTTAGTTTTATATGTGATATTTTTTAATCCAGAGGAATTATTGCTAATCATTTATTTTTAATCATAGTTAACTTCAATATTAAATTTGATTAAGTAGGTGATTAAAAACTTTGCAGAAATATCACATGCAAAAAAAGGAAAGGGAAATTTTAGATAAAAAAATCTTATTTGAAATTTTGAAAAACGGTAAGTTTTCAACAATTTCTATGTGTAGAAACAACGAACCATATATAGTAACACTTAATTATGGTT
>JAUWZR010000082.1 GCA_030615235.1 Promethearchaeota archaeon | reverse complement strand
GGAGACCCAGGTCGAGGTAGAAGGTCTTCATTCGCATCTATATTATTCGAGCTCGTCAATTTGATTCATCTTTGCAAAAATTAAGAATTTGTATTTCAAACTATTGCTTATTAAATTTTTAATAGCAATAATCAATAAAATAAATATTGAAGTCTTTTATTTATATTATTATATTTTAAGATGTTAGAGAGTTAAGATGTCGGGATTAGTACTTCTTCCAGGATTAATTGGTTATATATTGACTGGCTTAACCATAGTTCACGCACTAAAGGACGCGAAAAAGAATCGAATTCAGCGTATACTGATGATACCAACTATATTTGTTTTTGCAGTATTTCTAGAATTAATGGGAGTTATTCAAGGTCTTTTTTCTTACGCGACAGAATTGATTATGATTTTTGAAATGGTCCCGTTGTCTATTATTTTATCTTGGGTAGGTATTATTTACAGTTCCATGATAATAGCTGAACGTTTAAAGCTTTCCTTATGGCAACGAATACTTACAACTACACTAATTGCACTTAGTCTTGATTGGGGTATGGATCCAATTGCCGTGGAATCCGGTGCTTGGAATTTTGGAGGTGGAGCATACTTCAATATCCCTGGTTTTAATTTTTTTGGTTGGTTTTTTATCCCTATAGCTTATCTAGTGTCTTATGGCTTAAGTTGGGAGAAAGATAGCAAAAAACTAAAGTTATTGAATATTGCTGAAATTGATGCTAAACGCTCATTACTTCGAAAATTATATACAGTGTTGCTTGCAGTTCCAATAGGATTAGGAATATTATTATTATTAGGATTGTTTACTCGAATCCCTTTTATATTTAACCTACCGTTAGAAATTCTCGTAGTTTGGGCAATTTTTACCGTCGTGTGGGCTTCTGGTATCATTATTTGGAAGAGAGAAAACTTAAAACGCACAAAATGGTTTGATCTAATCCCACCAAGTAGTTTATTACTAATCGCTTATTTCTACGCAATTTCTAGTTTCATTCTTGGTCTTTTCAGGATGGGATTATTAATGCTAATAACAGCTTTACCGTATCTACTCGCTTTTATTTTTATATTGCGAAAGAATCGATTTATCGAGGAATCCATTTAGGTACTTTTTCCTTGTAGTCTAAATATTTTTGTCCAAATAATTCTTCTAGTTGTTTTTCTTCAAAGGTAGCCAATTTATCGTAAATAACAATTATTACTACCCATATCGATATACTAATCAAAGAAATCGATAGAAATATAAACGCGAGATAAATTAAGAGAACACCAAAATACATCGGATTTCTTACATGCCCAAGTATTCCGTCCGTTATAAGATCGCTTTTATTTTCTGGGTGACGAAATAAAATGTTGTGCGAAGCGCGAATAAACGCTAAAGCTACAGCGATAAAAATTATAAACAAGATAAGTCTAACAATCCAAGGAACAAAACTATTCAGTACTGTTGAAAACGAGAAAACAAGTGAATCTAAAATCCAGATTATTGTAAAAATCGCCGGAGAGAGTGCTTGTATTAGATGAGAATGTGGTGCCTCGATTCCCAACCTATGTTCATGATTATGGTCCATTTTTTATCAACTTAAGTTTTATAGTTAGTAAAATTTTATGATTAACAATTAATTTATTGACCGTTAAATGATATCAACAATTAATGTTAATTTATATTACAAAATTAGTCACGCCTAATAAAAATTTTCTATAGACCAGTTATTGCTAAAAACATCTAAAATCATAAAGAAGTGAGTACTTATAGGTTATTTTAAATATATAGTTAACCAAGTAAGAAAACCAAAGGGATTATTCGGCAAAAGAATCGCAAGGAAGATGAATATTTCGCACGCTTCGTTAGCAGAGTGGGGATTATCTCACTTAAAATTAAGGCAAGCAATGATAATTTTAGATGTTGGATGTGGAGGTGGAGCTAATATTAACCATTTTGCGCAAATTGCGACAGGTGGGAGGGTGTTCGGAATTGATTATTCACCCATTTCAGTGAAAGTTAGTAAAGAAGTTAATAAAAAATGGATTGAAGAGGGAATTGTTGAGATTCGCGAGAGCTCAGTATCAAATCTTCCGTTTGAGGACAACACCTTCGATATAGTTTCAGGTTTTGAAGCTTATTATTTTTGGCCAGATTTAATTAACGATTTAAAAGAGATATATCGCGTTTTGAAAATCAATGGGGAATTACTATTAATAAACGAAGGTTATAAGTGCGAAAATAAAGAAATTAGAAAAGTAGTAGAGAATTGGGCAAAACTCGGAAACTTTAAACTTCATTCGCCGAAGGAGTATAGGGAATTTTTAACTGAAGCAGGATTTTTTGAAATTGATATATACGAACAAAAAGAAAAGGGTTGGATTACTGTTATCGCTCTGAAACAAAAAATATAGTAATATTCAAGCTAATAGAAACAAGGTATAAATTAGTACTTACTCAAATTTTATTGTTCATCCTTTTTCAGTCATCTGGAAGTTTTTCGCTTTAATTTTATCTTTTTCTTCTTGAGTGAGTTTTTCATTTCTTTCTTTTCTAAAAACCATAATAAATTGGTGTACAATACTCGGTATCCATGAATAATTGATGCCGTAGAGATGAAGTTTTTTATTTATATCGTACCAAATTATCTCTCCTTTTAGGACATAACCGATTTGACTTAAAATACGGGCTATGTCAGCGTTTAAAAGATGGTAACGCCCTTGCGTATACATGTTTCCTATAAAAACGGCACAATATCGCCCCGGCTTTAAAAGCTTAAAGCATTCACTGAAAGTTTTCTTTATTAGAAGTTCCCAATCTTGTTTTTTTTGCTGTGAATCTTGAGAGTTAGGGATAAATCTTGTTAATTTTGATTTATCGGAATAGACTCCTTTAGATTCTTCTCCAACTTTTTTGTAAGTGCCCTTTGATTTCTCAATAGTGTCCATCTTCCAAAATGGAACATCGGTTAATATAAAATCTACCTTAAAGCTTGGGTCTTCACTTAAATTACGAAGAATTTCACGAGAATCACCCTTAATAATCCTTTGAGGCTGGATAGATTCAATTTTGCAGATTTTATAATAAATGTCTATCCAATCTTGGTTGATTTCAACCCCAATACCGTTACGATTGCTTAAATTGCATGCGAGCAAAGTCCCTCCAACACCACAGAAAGGATCAAGAATTAGGTCTTTCTCTTTAGTAAAAATTTTAATTAATTTTTCACATAATTCTGGCGGTTTTTGACCTCCGTGTTTATTTCGTAGATTTAATTGAAAACTCGGAGGATATCCTTTTGGAATTATTGATTTTGTTGAAAATACCCATTCTTTTCCTGTTAAATCGTTAATCTGATTAGCGAGATCGTAAAAACCGCGAGATACATTATTTTCAGAAAAAAGTTCGATTTTTTTAATTTTAAATACACCTATACGGATTTTATAGCATATATTCCATAAATTAATTTATTGAAAATGGAAGCAATTTTAATCTATTAATGGTTTAATAGGTATTAATAGCTTAATATTTCGAGCAAAAAATATTTAGCATGATATTTGCAAAAGTTATTAATAAAAATATTTATACCTTAATTGAATCTATTATTTTAAAAACTTAATCAACTTTAATGTGGTTTATATTTGAATTTATATAGTCTTGATGAAAAAGGAAATTTAATCGATCTGAGTAAATTAGATTTTGATGAACAACAAGTTTTTCTCATTGATGACATTGAGAAAAACACTTTATACATCTGGGTAGGGCTAAAAGTTCCCCAATATAAAAAAGACCTCACAGCAGCATGGGCTAGGAGATTTGATAAAGATCGTGGAGGTGCGTGTAAGATACTAATAATGATGCAAAAGCGGGAATATGGATCGTTCTTATCGATGATGGATCAATTAAAAAAGGGACTTATACCCGGTAAATCAACTGGACGCAGACCCGAGCTAGTATTATTAGCACCTAAAGAAGTCGTATCATCCCCTCCAGAAACTAAAACCCCAGAGATTAAAAAGGAAGACATTGAAACCGGAGTGTTTGCATGGTTAACGCAGCTAAAAAAGCACAGAGCAAATGTCATAGAAAGAGAAGAAAATGAAGCTGAAGCTAAGGAATCTACAGAAAAAGATGTATTGTCTATTGACGATGAAGAAATTGGTTTAGAATCTCAAATCAAAGAAGCTGCTTATTATCTCTCTTTAAAAAAATATTCATATAATGATTTATGCTGGCTTTTAGCCGAGATTATTCAAAATGTAAGGTTTGAAATGCCTTCACTTGAAGACATTCGTAAAATGGCAGAGGAAGTGTTTAATTCATCTAGCACTTATGATGAGTTGTGTTGGTTGAATGCTCAGATGGATATTCTGATTGAACAACAATTTCTGGAGAAAAAGAAAAAATAATAATAGAGAAATATAGTTTTATTTTTTTAAAGATAAACAAAAAAGAAAAAAATCACTTATTTTCTATGTTTTAACCATAATCAGCATCATTTTAAACCGGCCCAGGGCTTTAAGGGCGTGAGGCTCGTTAGCAGGCATATTAATCATCTGCCCTTTTTCTAATATGTATGTTTTTTTTGAAATCATTATTTCTACTTTTCCGTCAAAAATATATACTAAAGCATCAAATGGGGCAGTGTGTTCACTTAATCCTTGACCATCATCAAACGAAAATAAGGTAACTGTCCCAATTTTTTTGTTTACCAACATTCTACTTACAACAGACCCTTCTTGATAGTCAAGTAGACTATCTAAATTTAGAATTTCGGGATTTTCTTTATTATGACTATGTTCACTCAATTATTTCACATCTACTTTTCAATTTTAATGATTATTTAATAAGTATAATTGTAAAGTGTTTATAAACCTAAATTCGAACATGTTTAATTTTGAGTCAGAAAGAAAAAAAGAAGAAATGCAATTTTGATAAAGGCTTAACAAATAACTTAATTTATAAAATCTGACTAGAAGTCAATAGTATTTATATTTCTTATCCTTCACTTATTAAGAATAACGATGACAACAGAAAAAAAGATGACTTCTGATTCAGAAACTCATAAAATTTATACTGAATTTGCTAGAGAAAGGAAGATCATTTTGCATCATGGAGATTCACTAAAATTCTTGAAAACTGTGCCTGATAACAGCATAAATTTAATCGTGACCTCACCTCCTTATAATATTGGCAAAATTTACGAGGAAAAAGCAACATTAGAAGCATATTTAAAAAATCAAGAAATTATCATTAGGCATCTTCATGACAAACTTAAAAGTGAAGGAAGTATTTGTTGGGAAGTTGGAAATTATGTAAATAATGGTGAAATTTATCCTTTAGATATCTTTTTTTACGATATTTTCAAAAGAATAGGTATGAAGTTGAGGAATAGAATTGTATGGCATTTTGGACATGGACTACATTGTAAGAATCGATTTTCTGGAAGGTATGAGACAATTCTATGGTTTACAAAAACAGATAATTATGTTTTCAATTTAGATTCGATAAGAGTACCAGCCAAATATCCCGGAAAACGCGCATATAAGGGACCAAATAAGGGTAAGCTTTCTGGAAACCCATTAGGAAAAAATCCTTCGGATGTCTGGAAAATATTAGAAGATGATTGGATGACTGCTTTCTGGGAGTTTCCTAACGTTAAATCTAACCATCCAGAAAAAACTATTCATCCTTGCCAATTTCCAGTAGAACTAGTAGAGAGATGTATTCTTGCTTTCACAAATAAAGGAGATTATATTTTAGATCCATTTTGCGGTGTAGGAACGACTTTAGTTGCGGGATTAAAGCATTCTCGAAAGGTTATCGGTGTAGATAAAGAATTGGAATATATTAAAATAGCTAGGCAAAGAATTACACAATTTTTTGATGGTGATTTAAAAATAAGACCTTTAGGAAAAAAAGTCTATCAACCTACAGGGCGAGAAAAAGTATCTAAAGTCCCTCCTGAATGGAAAGATTACAACAAGTAAAAATACACAATCAATACCTCAACCTTAAAAAACATAATTATCAACCTTTTAAATTAGGAACTATTGCTATATTGTATGGAACAAGAAAATATTGATTATTATCGAGAATTCAACCTATATGACAATTATGGATAAAAAAACAAAAGTGGCCAGAGCTGAAAAAACTCAAATTTAATAATTTTCTTTAGTAATTTAAGATTTCAAATTAGTAATTTCTAATTTTAATTTACTTAGAAATCTTAAGATCATTAATCCATTAATAGATATCATATATTTTCCTTCAGACTTTTCAATATAACCTACACCCATGAGACTTTTAAGATGGTGAATCAAATGTCCTCCCTTTATGCCAATTTCTTTTTCTAATTGAGTATAATATTTTCCTCCCTTGCTAAGTATTTTCAAAATTACAAGTCTTTTTTCGTTCGATAATGGGGCTATTAATTTACAGAGCTCTCCTTCGGCTCCTTCCTCAAAGCTTAATTCATAACCTATTGATATTAATTCTTTAGTCCTAGATAGTGAAGAATCGAAAGATGTATTAATTAAATTCGCTAAAGTTTTGAAAATATTATAAATATTATTAAAACACATTTTATCAGGGCAATTTTCTTCTTTAGATAGTTTCATTGCTTTGTTCCTAAAATCTTTAATATAATCTAGTGCTTCTGAGGGACCACTATCTATAAAAATTCTTAATATCTTAAAGATAGCTTTTTCCGCGATGGTAGTACATTTATCAGTAATATGACAGTGAGTTGGTCTTTCTTTTAAGAAATGATCAAAGTTTTTATCAGCTTCAGTAGTTAATTGAACGAGAAATTCTTGTGTTATGTTATTTCTATTTATAATTTCAAATTTTTCTTTCAAATTCAAGATTATATCTTGTAAAAAAACTATTTTTTTATTTAATACTTCTAAGCTATCATCAAGATTATCAAATCTAGTTTCAAATTTCTCCATAACAATTACTTTTCTGCTAATTTATAGACCGATTAAACTTTTGAATATATTTAATAATTAGTTATATAACTATATATATTTATAGTAAATTCAATAGATTTATATAGAAAATAGAATAAATACTTTTTATGAACGATCAAAAATTAGATGTATATCGAGAATTACAGAAGCATCTTGATAAGATGCCAGTTGGTTATCCAGCTACAGAATCTGGAATTGAAATTAAAATTTTGAAGCATCTTTTTACTCACGAACAAGCCAAAATCGCATTAAAATTGAAATTTAATGCAGATCCACTAAGAAAAATTCATAGGAGATTGAAAAAAAGTGGTTTCTCTTTAGAAGAATTAGAGATAAAGCTAGATGATATGTATTTTAAGGGTTTAATTAATCGGGGGATGGTAAAGGAAGAAGAAGGAGAAGTTAAATACTACGCTAGTGCCCCTTTGGCAGTTGGTATGTTTGAATATCAATTGAATAGGCTAACACCTGAGTTTTTTAAAGATGTTCATCAATACTTTCATGAAGCGTTTTTTAATGAATATAATAGTTCGGGCGTTCCACAATTACGTGTCATACCTCTAGATCAGTCTGTTAATTATGAACAGTCAATTGCTCAATACGACGATTTAAAAGCAGTTATTGAAAATATTGGAGAACCAATTGCTGTTATGGAATGTATCTGTCGAAAGGGGGCAGATCTCATAGGAGAACCATGCACAAAGACAAAATTAACCGAATCTTGCTTTGCATTTAGAACCGCTGCTAGGATTTCTATAGAAAAAGGTCTAGCTCGGGAAATTACGAAAGAAGAAGCATTTAAAATCTTAGAAAAAGCAGAAGAAGATGGATTAGTGCTTCAACCTGGAAATTCTCAGAGGCCAATGAATATATGTACCTGTTGTGGTTGTTGCTGTGGAGTACTAACAAGCCAAAAACAGTTTCCTGGTCTATCACATTTGTTCGCCACTAATTTTTATGCTGAAGTTGATCCTGATTTATGTATAGGGTGTGGAATTTGTGAGGATAGATGCAATTTGGATGCCATTAATATTGAAGACAATATCGCGCAAGTAGATAAAGGAAGGTGTATTGGATGTGGAGTATGCGTTCCTACTTGTACTTCAGAAGCAATGAAGCTTTTTAGGAAAGAAGAGGAAACGCTTCCTCCGAAAAACACTTACTCAACTTATGTAAAAATCATGGATAAAAAAGCAGAATTGGCAAGAGCTGAAAAAATTCAAATCTAATAATTTTCTTTAATCATTTAAGTTAAGAGGGCATATTTGGGGATTGCCATAACAATGGGTATCCAGATATAAAGTATAAAAGAATTCCAGCACGAAAACCATTAGGAATTCAGTGGCTCTAAGAGACTTTTTTCTTTGCTTATGATCCCATACATCGATATGTGAATGATGAAAATGGCAATTGGGAAATGCTTATTAATAGATGGAACTTATTCTTCTTTGTTAACATTTTTATTTCAGTATTATCTGAAGTAAATGGAAATCTAATTAGAAAATTCTAAAATTTAAAGGTTAAATCTTATGAGTGAAGAATTAAGCGAAGAGGCTTATTGGAAAGGATTTGTAAAGAAGCATTGGATACTACTCGTAGTTGTAATTGTTGCTTGTATATGTGCTTTTATTGGGGCACTTTTAGTGTTAATTTGGTTTATAGAAACATCCCCTATTGGAGCATATGGTACAGCATTCGTTGGTGACTGGAACCTGGATTGGATTGTTGGATTTACTATTCTCATTATCTTATGGGAATTGTTATTTGTGGGGATTCCAGCCGGATTATTTTTTGGAGTAGGAGGATATATCTGGTGGAGTAGATTACCAGATGAAGAGAAACAAGAATTTAAAGCCAGAGATAAGAAAAAAACACATAACAAAAGAAATGCAGGAGGGGGTGGTGGTGGTAGCTTCTTCATCTTTATTGTATATTGTATTTATATTGGAGTAGAAGGAAATTACTACACGACATTTGGGAGTTTACCATATACCTATTGGCTTTCTAGATGCTTCTTAGCGTTAATGTGGATACTAATTATATTTGGAATCCCTATTTGTATTATTGTCCTTATTTATTATTTGACGGTATGGCGTAAAAAATCAGAATAAACAAATATAACTTTTTTTTTTTTTTTCTAAATTCTATTTAACACTCTCGTCTTCTTTATAAGAATAATTTAAAAAAGCTTTGTTTATTTTCTATAAAAAATTTGAAATGATAGGGGATTAACTTATGGTAAGAAAAATAACTACCGATATGAATGATTGGTTTGGATGGTATCAAGGATCCACTTTTGAAAAAGATACCTGTATTTTTATCCCAAGCATGGCAAATACTTGTGTTTTTGATACAAAAGAAGGGTTAGTGATCTTTGATGTTCCAATTAGGCAATTCGCCCAAAAAACTTTCGATCGAGTAAGGAGCATTACTAATAAACCTGTTAAATACATTATCTATTCACATGGGCATTTTGATCACGCTTTTGGCTATGGTCCTTTTATAGAAGAAGTAAGAAAAAAAGGTTGGGACATGCCCGAAGTAATTGCTCATGAGAATTGTATCAGGCGATTTGAGAAATACGAAATTCTGGGAAAATATCACGATTGGATAAATAAGCAACAATTTGCCTCAGTAAGTGGTAGGGGACGAGATGCTGTCGTTTCTGCTCGCGAAACATTAGACCCTACCATTATTCTTAAAGGAAATGAATCTGCATACTCATTTAAATTAGGTAATGTAAATTTCAAGATTTACCACGATATAGGTGAAACTGACGATTCAATTTGGTTATGGGTCCCTGAAAAAAAGA
>JAUWZR010000134.1 GCA_030615235.1 Promethearchaeota archaeon | reverse complement strand
TCAGAAAAGGTTAATGGAATCTCTAAGTCCTTAAAGATTAAGAACATTTACGAGTTAAAAGGAAATTTAAATAATTTCATTTTAATAACTACAAAAAACTATGCTAAAAATCCTAGATATAGATATTTTTTGGCCATAATATTAGCTTCTCAAAGTTCTGATCTTTTAGTTAATTTAGCAAAAGAATTTAGTAAACAAAATAGATTAAAACTAATCCAGTTTTCATTACATCCTCAACACTTTAGAGTTGGTTTATTTTCTTTAAAAGAGCTGCGAAATAAGGGTACGATTTCGGAAATTGTTAATTTATTGAAAGAATTTAGAATTATGTATCGAAAAGATTTAGAAAAACTCGCAAAAATAATTTAACGTGTATAATATTTATCACTACATATAATACTAATAATAATTATATTATAATAGAATTTGAATTAAAAACCTAACTTTGGTATAAAATGTCATTTAGAGAGAATACTGTTAAAATTGTAAGCACTATTGGTCCTGCTTCGAGTTCAAAACAGATGATTAGGAGTCTAATCGATGCTGGTGTTGATATTTTTAGATTAAATTTTTCTCATGGAACGCATAAAGAAAAAAGCGAATTAGTTGAAAGAATTAGGAGTGTAGACGATAAGATTGGAATTATGGCAGATATTCAAGGTCCTAAAATTAGGGTTGGTAAATTTAAGAACGATGAGGCTTACATACTAAATGTTGGACAAGAGGTAAAGGTATATGAGAGTGAAATTCCCGGGGGCGGGGATCAAACTCAATTTTCCATTCCCCTAGTAGGATTTCTAAAGTCAATGAAAAAGGGGAATGTGTTTTTTGTTAACGACGGGATTATTAAAATTGAAATTAAAAGCAAAGAAAAAGATCATTTGATTGGAGAAGTAATTGCTGGGGGAATAATTAGCAACAATAAAGGGGTAAATATTCCTGCTGTAGAACTAAATCAATCTGTGCCCACTGAAAAAGACATTAAAGACCTTGAGTTTATAGCAAACATTAATCCCGAGTTTGTCGCAATTTCATTCGTATCAAGAGGGGACGATGTTCTCACAGTCAAAAAACTCCTTGAAAATTACGGGAATAACGAAATAAAATTAATATCTAAGATCGAACGGCCTATAGCACTCGATACTTTTGATCAAATATTAGAAGTATCTGATGGGATAATGATTGCGAGAGGCGATTTGGGCGTGGAGATCTCTCCAGATCAAGTTCCAATAAGACAGAAAGAATTAATTTTTAAATGTAATCGAGAAGGAAAGCCTGTAATTGTAGCAACCCAAATGTTGGAGTCAATGATAAACACGCCTGTCCCAACTAGAGCTGAAGCCAACGACATTTATAACGCTGTTATCGATGGGACTGATGCTGTGATGCTCTCTGCTGAAACTGCAGTAGGAAAATATCCAATAAATTCAGTCGAATATATGAATAAGATCGCAACAACAGCTAGCCAAAATACCCCTCTAAGAGTTCCTGACGATTTCGATTCCGATCGGCTAACACATACGCAAACACTTGGGCACGCTATACATGCTCTTGCCCAAGAAATGGAAGAATTAAATTTTAGAGGTAAAATTTTAGTGATCACTAGGAAAGGTTATGGTGCTAAGATGATTTCAAAATTCCGACCCCCGTTGCCAATAATTGCAATGACTCCTTCCAAAAAAACTGCGCGAGAATTGAACCTTATTTGGGGAGTACAACCGATACATATCGAGAAAATTGACTTTTTTAATTTGGATGTTGAGAGTTTAATCGAGCAATCAGTAAGATTTGGCGTTGAAACAGGTCACATCGACGAAAATGAACATGTAATTATTCTCTTAGTTTCGAGAAAATTCCAAAAAAGAGGTAATCTTGTTGGACTTTATTATGTTGGCGAAATTCTTAACCCAGAAATTTGAATATAATTCAAATTGTTAAATAATTTAATATTCTTTTCTCATTTCTCTGCATCTTGTTAAATTACATGAAGATTGCTTTAAAATTTATTAAGATATTATGATCAATTTTAAATTCAAGGAATATGAATATAATCATAATTTTAAATAAAATTCAAAACTATAAGGAATTTAATACTAAACAATATTAAGTAACGAGGTAGAAAAAGTATGGCAGAAACTGAATGGCAACACGCTTCATGGGTATCTTTAGTAGGAAAATGGGCGTGGATTATAGGCATTTTAAATGGCATCTTTGGAATAATATGGGCTCTTTTTCAAATTATTACATTATCTGCTTTATGGGCATGGCTTCCAGGAGCTTATGCGCCTACAACGGAGATATGGTGGATAATTGCAAGTATAGTAGGAATAGTAATATCGCTACTTATTATCAGACCTAAATTTTCAAATCCATGTGGTGCGAAAGACTGGGATGCATTGTATGGCTGGGTATTAAAATTAGGCGGTTTAAACATCCCATGGATGTTTATATGGGGACTTCTCTTATTTGTGTTCGGATGGTATGGCTGGGCAGGATTAGCAGTTTTAATTCCAGCTGTTATGCTAATTTTTGCGGGTCCTAAGGAATACAAATGGTCTGAAGAAAAAGCACCAAAATAGAATCTAATAAATTCTTTTTATTTTCTTTTTATTTTTAAATTAAAAAAAATTAAACTTTTATTTTGAGTTTTGTTGAGAGCTCTTTATATCTGGAGCGTAAGGTAACTTCTGTTACTCCTACAACCTCGGCAATATCCTTTTGCGTTAGTTCTAATTCCTTCAATCTACACGCTAAGTATATAGCTCCAGCTACTATTCCTTTGGGATCTTTACCACTGGTGGAAAATCTCTCAGAAAAAGCGTTTATAATTTTAGTAGAATTAATTTCAATGTCGGGACCGAGTTTTAAGGTTGCTATATAAGTTGGTAGTAACGCGCTTGGTTTGGTATTTGGAGATTTAATGTTTAATTCTCTAATTAAAACGCGATAACACCTTCTAATATCTTTCACGTTTTCTGCTGATTCATCCAAAATCTCTTGCATAGTACGCGGTATTCTTTTTAATCTAATCGCTAAATAGATACAAGCTGCTACCATGGAATTAATAGATCTACCCCTTAACATCTTCTTTTTGAACGCTTCTTTATACAGCTTTATAGCTTCGAGCCTTATGTGATTTGGCAGGTTTAAGTTGCTACATATTCTTTTAAGCTCTGTTGTAGCGATAAGAATATTTCTTTTTTCCCATGTAATTCGAGTATTCCATTTTACTGCTCTCTTTAAATCAGGATCTTTAATATTTTTTCTGTCGATTACATTAGTTAATCCAATGTCAGGCAGTAGAATAGAAATTGGAGTCCCTGTATGCTCCCTTTGCTTTTTCTCTTGAGATGTGTACGCTCTTTTATCGCTATGGGTCAAAACTACTCCCCTTTCTTTAATAACTAGTCCACACTGAGAACACACAATCTCTCCAATCTGATTTAATGAAATTATACTACCACTACATTCAGGGCAAAAATCTGATATAATATTTAAGTCTGATATACTTTTCATTTAATCACCTTCTTATATTCCTGTTACTTTTAATTGTTCTAACAATTCTTTTTGTTTCTTATTGATTCTCTTAGGAACCTTAATCTTTACTCTTACTAATAGATTTCCTCTTTCCTCAGAATTTAGTTTATAAAATCCCTTATTCTTTAATCTTAATATTGTTGAATCTTTAGTACCTTCGGGAACTGATACGCTAATAGTTTTTTCTATCCCGGGAACTTGAGTTTTACCACCTAATGCTGCTGTGGTAAAAGGTATTTCTTGATCAATATAAATATCGTCTTCAACTCTTTCAAAGAGTTTATGATTTTTAACATGAATAGCAATATATAGATCACCTGGAGAACCTCCGTTTTCACCAGGCATGCCTTTTCCTTTAAGTCGTAATTTTTGGTCGTCTCGAACTCCCCGTGGAATGGTTACTGTTAGCGTTTGATTTGATCCAGTAATTGGATCTTTGTATTGAACTTGTCTTTTCCCTCCAAGGAAAGCGGCCATAAAGGATATTTCCATATCATATCTTAAATCTTCACCCTCTCTTGGATAATTTTGTTGTTTAGTCGATCTCGCCCTCGTGCTTCCGCCCCTATTAGAAAAGACATCAAAAATATCCCCTAAATCGTTAAAAAAGTCATACCCTCCTGAAGATTGCCGACTGCGAGAGTTTCTTGAATTGCCAAAAATTTCGCTAAAATCAAAATTCCCAGGTGATCCAGGAGTTGAATAATAGTATGTGGTCCCATCTGGACTTCGACGTACTCTAGCACCTCCAGGTGTGCCACCCCGCTGTTGATATGTAGAGGAGTCTCCTTCAACAACTCCAAATTTGTCATACATTTCTCTTTTTTTATCATCACTTAATAAACTATACGCCTCATTTATTTCCTTAAACTTTTCGCCAGATTTAGCTTCGTCAGGGTTCACATCTGGATGATATTTTCTGGCTAATTTTCTAAATGCTCTTTTAATTTCCTCTTTTGAAGCGCTTTTATCTAATCCTAATGTTTTATAATAATTTTTTGCCGTAATTTTTAACCCCTTCAAATATTAATGAAAAAAAATAAAAAATAAAAAAACTAAATATGTACTTACTCGTATTCAGCATCAACTACGCCATCGTCTTGACCAGTAGCTCTACGGAATTGTTCCTGTTCGATTTCGTCTTGAGTTTGTGGAGCACCACCCATTCCTCCAGGTGGAGCACCTTGATAAGCGCCCTCTTGTGCATCTTGCTGTTGACCGTACATTCGAGATGAAACTTCGTGAAGAGAATTCTGTAAAGTTTCCATTGAACTCTTTATTCGAACTGCATCGTCAGATTCCATCGCACTCCTGAGATCTGAAATTTTTTCAAGAATATTCGATTTTAAATCTCCTATTACCGACTCGTTTTCCTTCAATAACTTCTCAGTTTGATAGATTAAAGCCTCAGCGTGATTCTTTGCCTCAGTTAGTTCTTTAAACTTTTGATCTTCTTCAGCGTAGCTCTCAGCTTCTCTTACTTTTTGATTGATCTCATCTTCTGACATCTTAGTTGATGCAGTAATCGTTATCGATTGACTTTTACCAGTTCCTTTATCTTTCGCTGAAACATTGATAATACCGTTTTGATCGATGTCAAATGTCACTTCGATTTGAGGTATCCCTCTTGGAGCGGGTGGTATCCCCGTCAAATGAAATTTTCCTAAAGTTATGTTATCTGCAGCTTTCGGTCGTTCTCCTTGTAATACGTGAATTTCTACTGCGGGTTGATTGTCAGCAGCAGTTGAGAAGGTTTCAGCCTTTTTAGTTGGAATCGTAGTGTTTCGGTTAATTAATTTAGTAAATACGCCACCTAAGGTCTCAACTCCTAACGATAATGGAGTGACATCTAAGAGCAATAAATCTTCTACCTCTCCAGTTAAAATACCACCTTGAACAGCAGCACCCATAGCAACACACTCCATCGGATCTATACTCCTTTCAGGCTTTTTTCCTAAGAAATCTTCGAAGATCTTTTGAACGCTTGGCATTCTCGTTGGTCCACCAACTAAAATTACTTTGTCAACTTCTCCTTTGTTTAATTTAGCGTCTTTCAAAGCTTTAATTATAGGTGCTTCTAATCTCTTTAAAATGGGTCCAATCAGTTGTTCTAATTTTGCTCTTGTAATACTCATAGCAAGATGTTTTGGACCTGAATCAGTTGCTGTTATGTATGGTAAATTTATATCAGTCGAAATTGAAGTAGATAATTCGATTTTAGCCTTTTCAACCGCTTCTCTGATTCTTTGCATTGCCATAGAATCTTTGCTTAAATCTACGCTTTCTTGATTCTTAAATTCATCAACAAAATATTTTACAAGAATCCTATCCATATCAGTTCCACCTAATTGAGTATCTCCCGCTGTCGAGATTACTTCAAAGACTTGACTGTCCATTTCCATCACGGTAACATCAAATGTACCACCGCCTAGATCTAAAACTGCGATTTTTAACTTCGCATCTTTTTTATCTAATCCGTATGCTACGGCCGCAGCAGTAGGTTCGTTAATTAAACGTTTAACGTTCAATCCCGCGATCTTACCTGCGTCTTTGGTGGCTTGTCTTTGATTATCGTTAAAGTATGCTGGCACTGTAATAATAACATCTGTAACTTCTTCACCTAAGTAAGCGCTTGCGTCTTCTTTGATTTTTCTTAAAATCATTGCTGAAATTTCTTGTGGTTTGTATTCTTTGTTTTCGATCTTCACTTTATAGGAGGTTCCCATCTTTCGCTTTATAGCTGTAATTGTTCGATCTGGATTCGATATTGCTTGTCTTCTCGCAGGTTCCCCTACTAACCTTTGCCCATCCTTTGTAAATGCTACAACGGAGGGGAAAGCCTTTCCACCTAAAGTATTACCTTCGGCACTAGGAATTATTGTAGGTTTACCGCCGATTAATACTGCAGCAGCAGAATTACTGGTTCCCAGGTCTATTCCTATGATTTTTCGCATATTTTTTCACTTCTTTTTTTTTTAATTTTTATTATCATTTTTGTTTAAATTTATAAGTTTGATTTGGTTTTTGATATCTTAACCCCAGCGGGTTTCAATACCTTGTTATTTAAAAAATAACCTTTATTTAATTCTTCAATTATAGTATTTTCAAGGAGTTCTTCATTTTTTTCTACTATGAGGGCTTCGTGCTTATAAGGATCAAACTTTTCCCCCTCTGAATGCATAGGTTTTACTCCCTCATCTTCTAAGAATTTTTCAAAATTTTCGACAATCATTTTGAACCCCTTTTTTACCGATTCTCCCTTCTCTAATAAATCCAACACGTTAAAAGCTCTCAGTAAATCTTCGTAGTGTTTAATTAATTTCTTCAACATTTCTTCTTTTACTCGCTCTCTATATCTTTCATTCTCCCGTTGATTTGCTTTTTTGTAATTATCGAAATCCGCTCGGGTTCTCACTAAAGAATTTAAATATTTCTTAGTTTTCTCCTCTAAATCCTTTAGTTGCCTTCCATCTTCTTTAAGTATTTCAACTTGTCTTTCTAACTCTGATTTTTTCGACTCAACTTGATCTAATTTTTTTATTAGCATCTCGTATTTTTCCGCTTTCTCCACTAAATTTTTATAGTTTTCCTTTGAAATCGTTATCTTACGGTA
>JAUWZR010000098.1 GCA_030615235.1 Promethearchaeota archaeon | reverse complement strand
CCACAACTCGCCAAGTAGAGACTTCAAGAGGTTGTCCACACAATTGCAAGTTTTGCTGTATTATAAAAATGTGGAGAAATTCAAACAATGGAATTACTTACAGAACAAAATCAATTTCACGAATTATGCGTGAAGTTTATGATGTAAATAAACGTGAAAAACCAGATTTTATATTTTTTTGTGAAGATAACTTCACTATCAATGTAAAGCGGACCAATAAAATATTAGATACTATTATAAAGTCGGGAATTCACGATAAAATGCACTTTTCTTGCCAATCTAGAGTGGATACTTTATATAGGAACCCACAATTAATCGATAAATTGTACAAAGCCAATTTCAGGCAAGTTTTTCTTGGAATTGAATCAGTTCATCAGCAGAGTCTAGACGCAATGAATAAGAGGAACACTACGCCAGCAATGGTTAAAACGGTAGTAAAATCACTTCGTTCGAGAGGCATATCTATATTTGGTGGTGTTATAATTGGATTTCCTGGCGAAACCAAACGAATGGTTAGGCAAAATATTCAAAATACAATAGATTTAGATTTAGATTGCGTTCAGTTTACCCCCATTACTGCTTTTCCAGGGACGGATTTTTACGATGAGATGAAAGAAAAAGGAATGATAACAACAAACAATTATAAATTTTATGACTTATTTTATCCAATGATGGGAACTGAACAACTAACCTCTAAAGAAATGTACCGACTTGTAGCAGAAGCCTATGCTGCCTTTTATCTGAAAGGATGGTTAATAAGAAGGGCTAAAGAATATTTGAATCCTTTTGGGAAATTTAATTGGATGCTGTCGTGCTTGGGAAGATTAGTTAAGCAAGGTGTATTAGGCGGTTTATCAATGTTCTATTCTCAAGGTATTACAACTAAAGTAATTTCAGAGGAATTAAAAAATAAGGCTGAATTGATGAAAGACATCACTCCAACAATTAAAATATCCACAACAAAAAAAACTGAAGAACCACTAAAGCATGATTCGCTAACACCAGAAATAGCTGAAAAAATATACTGATTTTTTTATATCTTATTATATAATATATTCAAAGTTGATTCGTTTTAGGTAATCTTGGTTTAACATCTCGTTTTTAAGTTAGAAGATTTGAAAAAGATAAAAATTTATCTTACGAATAATTCTTAAATTCAAATTTTAAACTGATATGTGATAAAACTGAAAATCGCTTTTATTGGAGCAGGTTCCATTGTATTTGGTGAGGATATCCTTACCGATCTTCTTACTTTTCCTTCAATTCAAAAGGATACGATAATTTGTCTTGAGGATGTTAACGAGCATCGATTAAACCTAATGTACGATTTGATGTTGATTTATAAAGAATTGCACCCCGAGTTATTAGAAGGTGTTACATTCGAAAAAACAACAGATTTAAAAAGAGCAATAACTGATACAAAGTATGTTATCAGCGCAATTCATGTTGGTGGCATTGAAGCGTTTAAAGTAGATTTAGAAATTCCCTTAAAGTATGGGGTCTCACAATGTATTGGAGATACGTTAGGTCCGGGGGGAGTCTTTCGTTTTTTACGAAATGCTCCGGTACTAAAACAGATAGTCGAACTGCTTAACGAAGTAGGTTTCAGTGGCGAAAAAAATGAAGGAAAACCTCTTTTTCTTAATTATACGAATCCTATGGCAATGAATACTTGGTTTTGCAATACAACCAATCCGGATTCAACCGTTGGACTCTGTCACGGAGTGCAAGGAACTAGTGGGATGTTAAACAATTGGATTGGAGTAAAACGAGAAAATTTCAGCTTTTTATGCGCAGGAATTAATCATATGGCTTGGTTCCTCGAGTTGTGGTATCGCGAATCTAAATCGTCAAACGCTCCATGGAAAAATGCATATCCGCTATTACACGAAAAATACAAAACTAATCCAAAAATGATTGGAGGAGAACTTCTTAGATGGGATATGATGGAAGCAACGGGATACTTCATGACGGAATCTACTGGACATCTCAGCGAATATTTACCATATTATAGGAAGCGTGATGACCTTTTGGAAAAATATAGGGGAGCTTCAGGTTGGTTTGATAGCCTTTATCATGGTGTGACTTACGATATGACGATAAAATTGGATGAAAAATTAGATAGAAAGCTTAAAAGAAGAATAGATCGTAGAAAGTTGAAACTAAAAAAGAATGCTTCAGGAGAATACGTTTCTCACATTATAAATGCGATTGAAACCAACGTACCGTTTAAATTTCATGGAAATGTAGCGAATAAAAATGGATCTCTAATTACCAACTTACCAAAAGAGTGTTGCGTTGAAGTCCCAGTATTCGCTGATTACCACGGATTACATCCTCAAGGAGGAATTACCCTACCTACTATATGTCAAGCGTTATGCACATCGAATATAATGGTCCAGAAAGCGGCAGTAGAAGGACA
Organism: Promethearchaeota archaeon; assembly: GCA_030615235.1. GTDB lineage: Archaea > Asgardarchaeota > Lokiarchaeia > Sigyniarchaeales > SOKP01 > SOKP01. The sequence goes on along the minus strand of JAUWZR010000098.1, from coordinate 6,649 downwards.
GCTCTTGCTCGATAGAAAAAAAATATACCATGCAGTTCTCTTAGATCCTAACACGGCTAGCGTTTGTTCTCCTAAAGAAGTTGAAAACATGGTTGAAGAAATGTTTGAAGCTGAAAAGCAGTGGCTTCCCCAATTTAACCAATAACTTATAATCCGAATTAGAATAAATTTAACAATTTGTAAACCAAACATTTAAATGGTTATTTCCTCATTTTCCTTATGGGTTGTTTTAACACCACCCTATATCTTTTTTTTTGACTGTGTTAAATCTTTTACCACTAGAGATTGAACTTAACTGATCGATAATTCTTTTTTTTAATAAGCTTACTACTCTAGGATGTTCAATTGAAGACAACTTTTCAAGAATAGTTAACGCTAAGCTGCTCGGTATTTCATTGCCTTTGTAAGCGCCATCTACCCACTTTTTTAGAGAAAAATAAATGTCTTCAAATGTTTGAGACTTATTAAAAAAATCATTTAAGACAATCGATTCGTCGACATTTAATATGTCAATAGGTAATTGTTCTCCAATTTGGAAAGACGTATTTGTAAAAAATAATATAAATAGATCTTTCTCAACAAGAATTTTTAAATAACCGTTAATTCTGTGAAAAGTCATTTTATAATTTTAAAGTATATTCTTGATTTAAAAATTTAGAGGCTACGAGAATTCTTAAATTATATTAACCATAAAATCCATTCCTAAAAGACCAAGCAAAAAGAAAAAAAAAAGATTATAATTTAAGAACTACTTCTAAATTCTATTTAGAAGTATTTTATTGCGAGTAAAATGTCGTTGCGAGTTATCTTCTTCCGCTTTCCATGCTTCGTTAAAACCAACGCAGACTTTGTAATTGTGACTGCGGAAGCACTCATCCAGTCAACTAATTCATTGACTGCGTCTCGAGCTACGATTATCGCACCGTTATGTTTCATAAGTCGCCTAATAGGTGACCACGAGATATATTCAGCCATTGCAATTTTTCTCCTCCACTTTTTAATTATTTGAGTTAATTTCCTTAAATGTTACTTTTTTGATCAAATTTAATTAATCAAATAATTTATGTGCTTTTATTTATTTAAAGATTTTGGTAAGATCTTAATTTTCTAAAGAAAAAAAAGAAAAAAATTTCACGACAAAATTCAAATCATATTAATTGAATCATCTCGTGCAATATAAATTTCTTTTACCAGTTTGTCGAGTCTATCAAAATTTACTGTAAAAAAATGTATAAATTGGGAAATTCTTAGCTGATATAGAAATGTGGAAATAATTTTAAAAGATTTCAAAAAATAAGTTAAAACCTGAATCGCTGTATTGTGAATTTTTCCCTTATAGAAAACTTAAAAAAATCAAATTTATACATATTCTTTTCCATTGAGAGGAAGAAATTTTTACGAAGCTAATTGAGTTAATTAATTCCAAACAACTTGCTCATAATTACAGTTATTGCACTCAATAGATTCCCCTTTGAAGGGAAAATAGGCTAAAATATTTCCACAATACTTGCATTCCAGAGTAAAAATTTGTTCTTCAGACTCAATTTGGCTAACCATTATCATATCTATTTCAAACACGGTGATAAATTTCGTTAAGAGAGTAATGAGTAAGTATGGATTGGACGATGCTACTAACCATTCTATTTTGCGATTTAATACTTGACAAATAATCAAAATATCGTTTCCTGAGACTAAATCAGTTCCGTAAAACCAACTAATTTTGTTGTTTTGATCTTTAACAATTAGCTGGAAGTTATTACTTTCAACAATTTTATTTATTTGCTCAAAAAAATAGTTTTCATCAAATTGGCTGTCAATTCCAATTCCGATGCTTTTAATTGCTTTTTTTATCCATGGTTTTTCTAGAAATTGTTTAATTTCTGACGAAGGTATTATTTTTCTTTCAATGCTGAAGGGATCAAACTGAATAGGGATGGCATCAGTATCAATTGCCCTTATAAAATCAGCATTATTAACAAAAGTAACAAAGGATCTAATTGTACCTTTTTCTTCTAAGAAAAGGGGGCATAGATATAGGTTTATTTGTTTCTTGGAATTTGCTTCTAAGCTTTCAAATTCCATTACGACTTGTTGTTGTTCAATTTCTTTTTGTTCGTTATTATTTTCATCTTCTTCAGATTCAAACGATTCTAGGATCAAAGTTGGCGGAGTGCTCCTACATAATTTGAAAAATCCTGGAAAATTAATTCTAATTTTAACCTCTGTAATTGAATCGTCACTCTGATTAGTTATTAGCAAAGAATAAAGGTAATTTCCACCAAATGGGACTAATTTATAAACCATGTTTATTTTGTCTTCTTGATCTACATATTCTAATGGTTCAGGTTCAAATAGTTTTGACTCTGTTCCAGTACTTTCATTAAATAGTATTAATTTATGGATTTCTTCTTTATTTTTATCTTTATTTTTCCTTTCCATGAACAATTCGCCGGTTTCTCAAAAAAAAAATTATATTCAACTATATAAAAAATATTAACCTATTTTAATTTATAATTTTTTTTGACCTATTTTTTTTACAGATGATTCTTATTATATAATAAGATGAAAGAGTTCAATAGCGTTTTAGCTCCATTATTTGAAAGCCCCACTATTAAACCAACATTCGATTATGTGCATATAATATTGTCACTATTTCTATTTGGTGAGAATACAGAAGGGATTGGTAGGTATCGACTTCAAAAAGAATTACAAATTGGGGCTGGAACTGTTAAATCATTATTTAATAAATTAAAAGAAACTATCAATTTTATAATTGTTCCGAGCGAAGGAGAATTGAATGCTGGTGAATTGCAGAGGAGAGGACATGTTTTAACTAAAAAAGGTTTTGAATTTTTAGCAAAAGTAAAAAAAAAAATTCCTCTATTAAAGAAAGCAAATTTGGAGTATTTAAAAGACATTATTATTAAACAAGAATATGTTAATTCGTATTACTGTTTAGTCAAAAAAGCCTCTACGAAGATAAGTGATGGGGTAGAGCAAAGAGACGCGGCTATAAAAGTTAACGGCTCCGGTGCTACTTGTCTAGTTTATGATGGCGTTAATCTGTTTTTTCCTACAAAAACAGAATTCAAAGATGATGAAGAAAATACTAAAATTAATCCTAAAACATTGAATTATTTTAAGTCGGAAATTGAAGATGCTAAGGTTAAAATTGAAAAAAGTGATGTAATTATAATAGGTTCGGGAGATAACTACCAAAAGGCACGATTAGCTACTTTAAACGCTGCCCTGACTTTATTCTGATTTTATTTATGGAGTTAAATATGAGATTTGAGAAAGATATTGTTTTTTATATTAATAATAACATAGTTGAAAAAATCGATACTTGTATTAAATTAGCATCCCCTAATGAAGCAAGCGGCTTTATCCTTGGGAAGATTCAAGAAGTTAACAATAATAACGGTGATTTTAGTTATAACTACTATAGTGTTTCTTTTCATTGTATAGAATCCAGTATAGGAAGCACTGTATCATTTTTATTAGATAACGATCAGAAAATTTTAGAGCTTTCAGAACATTTAATGAAAAATAAAAACTTGAAATTAATAGCAATTCTCCACTCTCATCCTGCTGGAACAACTCCTAGTAGCACAGATAAACATAACATGAAATATTACCATAATAGCGGTCTAAAGAAATTCACACACTTAATTTGGATTATTGTAGATTCCCGGAACAAAGAGATGAATGGGTTTATTTATTTGAATAATAAGCTTACACAGACAAAACTTATAGTAAGCAGTTATGAAAATTTATAATACTATCAATTTCAAATAAAATACTGTTACAAACTTACTTATCTACTATTGATAAGTTCTACTTAGAAAAAGCTTGGTTTAATTATAATTCTTTGATAGTTTTTAGCAATTTATTGAACTTGTTTAAAACCACTCTTATCAATCGAGCATATTTGAAGATTAAACCCTGAAGCAGCATCTCTTTCTCTAGAGCTTGATATCGCTGTTTCTATTAATTTTATTCCTGCTGGTTTAGTTAAATTTGGTTTCCAGTCGGCTTCTAACACACCTAGTGAAAATGGAGATCCTGAACCAAATGAAATAAATCTTTCTTCTTCATATAGAGTTCCTAATAGATCAACACCCAAGAGAATTCCGTTATTAGCTTTATGTGAGAAACCTCCTACGATCATCATACACATGAAGTATGATCTTCCGCTAAACAAAATATTCCTTGTCATGCTTGCAATATACTGTGGATCTGGTACTTTATCTTCCTCTATTTGTTTTAATCTTGATAGAGCTTGTAGTTGATTGATAACATATTGGCAATCTGCAACTCCACCACTAATTGTGGCTGCTGTATAGTCATTTATTTTAAATAATTTTTGAGCTTCTTTGGTGGCTACAGTGTATCCTGCAGTAGCCTGAGATTCAGTACCGATTACAACACCATCCTTTACCATTATTCCTACTGTGGTTGTACTCGATTTAATTATATTTTTTATAGAATCTTCATCTAAGTTTGGATAATTAGTTTTGTTCTCCATCATTTTTAACCAATCAACAAATGTTCTATAATTAGTATATGAATTTTTAATAATTATATTAACATAAATTAATTTTACATATTTTTATTTTTCTATTAAAAATTATAAACTCTTAAACCTAAACACAAAAATTTTAAAGATATAGATAATTATCGATTATATCATATTCGATTAGATGAGTGTCCTTTAATCATGGCAAGAAGTCAAGCAAGAAGCAAACGAAAGTATACCGGAAAAAAATATAAGCATTTCCACAAGAAAAGGAAAAGAGAACTAGAACGGCCTCCCATCGCAACTAAGATAGGGCAGGTAAAGAAAAAGAAACAGCGCACATTAGGAGGAAATTTCAAACTCAAGTTGTTTTCCTCAACTTTCATTAATGTCACTAACCCTGCTACAAATCTCACAAAAAAAGTAAAAATCTTGAAATTCGAAAGTAATGCGGCTTCTAAAGATTTTAATCGACGCCACATCCTCACTAAAGGCGCAATTGTGGACACACCTGAAGGTTTAGCAAGAATATCTAGTCGTCCAGGTCAACACGGAATTTTAAATGGTATCTTAATTAGTGAATAATCTTTTTTTTATCTTAAGGGATATACGCAAGATCAATCTAAATAATCAGTACTAATTCCGATTTCAGACGTTTTTAATTGATAATATGTTAGACCGTCTAGAAGTTTTTCAGGAGGATAATTTTTTAACTCTTCAATACTCAGCCATCTGAGATTATTTTCCCACTCATTTTTATCCCCAAGTATGATCTCTGAGGGGTTAAAATCATTTGTACTTTTAATAGAGATAGAGGTAAGAAAAGTGACAGAAATGTTATTCCAACCCAGTAAAACTGCGTTTAAATTAGCATTTGGCTGGAATTCAAAAGGAGTTTCTTCATTGATTTCTCTCATAAATGCTAATTTCGGTTCACTTTTTAAGTCTTCAGATTCAAGCATTCCTCCTGGAATTGTGGTTATTCCAGGATAATATGATTGGGATAGTGTACGTTCTCCCACCAATATGTAATTATTGCATGGAGAGAAAATCAGGCATTGAACCCCTAGCATCCCAATACCTTTTTTCACAGATAAATTGTTTTTTACCATAAAAATAACTGTCGAATACCTTATAAAACCAGTATCTAATATTAGTTTATCTTTGCTATCGTAGAAATGTTCTAGAAAAAGAAGTTTCCCGTCGTAGTCGTTCGTATTCACTTGCGAATACTGTTCCCAATTGATTCTTCTTTTTAAATCAAGTTTACGCGGTAATTTATATTCAGAAAACTGTTTTGATCCCCATCTGATTCTTTCTAAGGGTAGCCTACCTTCCCAAATAGCTCTAAAATTCATAAATTATATCAAACAACTTATTCTTGTATTTTGACATTCTTTATGTTTGCTTTCTTACCATCTATAATTTCAGTATTCTTACTTTGACAGTGTCTGCATTGAAATAATTGTAAACCGGTCAAATATGATTCTTCGCTTAAGGTGACAGATGAGTTTTTTCCGCAATCTCGGCATTTTATTTTACCAGGAAGAATTTTGATTACTAATTCTGCACCCTCTGCAATAGAACCAGTTGTTGCCATTTCAAATGAACGTTTGAGAAGATCTGGCACTATTAATGTCAATTCACCAATCTCAAGTTGAACTTCTGTTATCTTCTTAGCGTTATGTTTTATGGCCGTAGCTTCTGCAATTTTAAATATATTAAAAGCAAACGAGAATTCATGCATAATGAAGTTTATTTCTTTGGTTGATTTTTTTTGATTTCTTTAGCAAGGTCTATTAAGACTTTGGACTTCTTCTTACCCTTCGTGTCTATCGATACTCTACCAGGATCGTCCCACCAGGTTCTAGGATATTGATAACCTTTCTCGAAATGGGCTTCATAGCCTAAGCGTTTTGCTGCTTTTAAAATATCACTTGTAGTTATTTTTTCTATTGCAAACTTCTTCGGTATGCGCCTTCCTTTTGATCTACTCCTTTTTGCATCGAAATATTGAGGCCAAAAAATGGTAAAAGGTTTTCTGGAGCGCATAATTTAGTACAAGAATGATTTAATTTAATAAAATTATAAGAATAAAAAACCTCTAAAGAATTTAAAAATTATTGCTTT
>JAUWZR010000258.1 GCA_030615235.1 Promethearchaeota archaeon | reverse complement strand
CGAGAATCGCACCGATATAAATAAATGTGTATAGTTTCAGGTGGAGTGAGGACGTAAGTTTCAATTTTCTCGCTTCCTGGACCACCGTTTTGAGAAATAGCTCCACAGAAGAAGACGAGGCCATTTTTAGGTATTTTCTTAAACCGAGGATCTCCAATAATGTAATTTCTCATCCACCTTAAAGTATTTGTATCAATTTTATATATTTTTACCGCGACTTCTTTATTATTTTGACCATAAGCAAGATACACATTTGCTTCTTTACCCGCGGAAATTATCCCTTCGATACGGCTTAAAATACCAGATTTTAATAATTTTCTAACTTGTAAATACATTCTTTCATCAAATACAGAATCTACAGTAGCCCTCTTCTTAGTTTGATCGATTTTTTTAACGCGTTTGGAATCAATCTGCTTTTTCACTAAATTATCCACATTTTTATCGAAGTTGTCCTCCATAAGGTCGTTATTATCACGATTATCGAGTTCCTCTTCATCGTTCCACTCCTCTTCGGCGTGATTTTTTCCCAATTAATCCACCCCCTCAATGGGATTTAAAGATATTTTATTCTTAAAAAAAAAAGAAAAGTTCTTAACATGTTTAGAACTGTTTTCATCTCTTAGTACGACTTTATTCTTAGTAATATTTTCAACTAAATATGTGACCTTATTGATTATAACAAGGTCGTTTTTCTTAACTGGTAAGAATTTTATGAGGGCTTTTAATCTATAGAGACCTCTTCCTTTTTGAGAATCTCTACCTACCAACTTTTTTGTTCGATTTAAAATAAAGGTAAAATTCGCTCTCATATGGGAAATAATTCGGTTCATCAACTCATTTGTGCTTAAGTAGAGATCCACACCAAGATTTTGATCTTCTATTTTTGAAATATACTGAGTTTGATTTTTAGCAAATAAATTTTCTACGAAAATCGAGATATGGCCTAAAGCTTCTTTAATAACTCCAAATTGAGACTTATCAGTTACCCTCAATTGGATAATCGAAATGTAATACATTCCTGCTCTTAAATTAGTGCAATTTTTACATAAATCATAACTGATGTTCAGTTTTAGGGTATGTTGATGTGAAATCTTTTGATTATCCCTTAATTTCCCCAATACCGTAACATCCATAGAAGTTAATAGATCTCGCGAAGAGTATACAAATGTATCGAATGAGAACGAGAATATTATCATATCTTGTTTTATGTAATTTTTTAATAAAAAACGAATTAAGGCTGCTTCAATGATTTTGAACAAATCTTTACTTTCAGATTCTATCCAATCCTCTTTTTTAGCATAATTTTGGCAATCAATACATAACTTAAATCTATAATTATTAGGCAACTCAAATAATGGATTTTCGGTTAAATAACAATTAAGGCACATACCAAAATGAGGTGCAAATTCATCAATTACTGTACCACATATCGCACAAAATCTGTGAGGCATTAAAACATCATTTTCATAGCCATTGGTATATTATTTATTTTTCTAATTCCTTCTTTAGCGAGTAATTTCTGGGCTATAGCCATATTTGTAATGTTTTTTCCAACTATATTAAAGTATGGCGCTTCTCTTAATATTTCAATCGCCTTATCTATAGCTAGAAGATCTCCACCAAAAAAAGTGGAACTAATCTCAATTCTTAAATTACCTTCAGTAAAAATTTTATTTAATAATTCTTCGTCGCAACAAGCGATTGTTTCCCAGTCGGCATGTCTATGGATTTTAAGATATACTTTCATTTTAGCATTATTAATAAATGGTTATTTCTCTTTAATTTCTTCTCTCGCTCCGCAAGCTGTGCATTTAAGAAAAATCTTTTTACCTTCTTTTTGAATTTCCGTATCTGGTTTATTACAGATTTTACATAATACATAAGTCTTTGAGTAGACCTCAATGAGTCTGTTTAATACTTGTTCTTTGTAAAATCCTTTTAAAAACAATTGTTGCCCTCTTATTTCTCCCATAGTTCCTACTTTTTTGAGAAATATTCCTATAAAATGCTTTCGATCTCTATTCAAAGTATTGATAATCTTGTTAAAGTTTGTAATGTATGTATTTTTTGCTTCATTTCTTATTTGAACTTTAGGTATTTCAAATCTAGATAATCTCTTTACATTCTCCGGAATGTTTTCATAAGCTTTATCAATTAAATCGTCATAATTATTTAAATCCATTTCATTCAACCTGTTTTTAATATTTCTACAATATTCTATAATTAACCTTACAAAATTAATTTTACGATTTTAAGAATAAAATTAGCAATAAAGAGTATTCTTGATGAATGATGTTGCTTAGTAACTTTGGTAGATATTTTCCTCAGTTGGATAAATCCTTGATTCCATAACCAAATCATTAATATGAGTTCTTAGTTTGTTTTCAGAAACATTCGTTCTTCGCTGTAATTCTTCAAGACTTATTCCGTTCCCGTCTTGTGAATACTCATAAATTATAGTAAAAATTTCCTCTTTAACCTTATCTTCTCTAAGCGATTCCGTTTCACTAAACAATTTATCTACCTTGATATCGCTCGGAATATCGTCAAAAAACGAATCTTCTTCTAACTCGGAGCCAATGACATCATTTCCAGGAATCTCGAGGAGGTCTCCAGATTTGATTTTTTTAATTACATCAGCTTCTCTTAACAAAATATAGTTAGGATCTTTTATTTTCTTGATAAAAGTAATGTTGTTAATTTGGACTTTCTCACTAAAAAACCCAATCCTTCCTAGTACATCGACCGATGTCCCATTGTTTAAATTCCCATAATTTTCTACATCCACATTCCACTTCACAGCAGAAATTATGCCCGTGCCATCATCCAGCTCAAATCTTAAATTGGTACTAACTTCTTCCGTTAGAGAATTAATATCAGAGCTTCTCTTACTCATAAATTCTTCTCGATTAGTGATTGTAGCAACAATTCTAACTCTTTTAAGAGTTCCAAAGACAGTATATAGCGAATTCTCCGTAGCATTATATTGACCTTCTAATAGATGCTTTATCCAACAACGAATTGGAGGTGTGTATTCGTAGGATCTTGTAGCACTCATAATTATTTTTTTTTAATTTTCTTTTTTTTTTTCTTTATTTTATCTTTAAATTATATCGCATAAAGAAACGATTATTAAACACTAAATATAACCTAACAAATCAAAATTTTATTCCTTTTTAATTTCTAATATCATTCGTGAATAGAAAGGATAGTTAAAATTT
>JAUWZR010000221.1 GCA_030615235.1 Promethearchaeota archaeon | reverse complement strand
GATAAGGTTAATCGAATTTTAGAAGCTGCTAGGTTGGCTCCAACTTGGGCAAATATGCAAGGAATGCATTATATTGTTGTTAAAGACCCCGAAACTGTAAAAGGACTATGGAAAGCAGTTGGTCAAATAAAAAAGTTTGTTGAAGCACCTATGTACGTTGTAGGTGTAATATCTGAATCTGGATCTGGAACAAATCCCAATGGGATAAAATATTTTCCTTTAGATTGTGGAATCTGTTTTGAACATTTGATTTTAGCAGCAACAGCTGAAAGTTTAGCCACTTGTTGGATTGGTTGGTTTAATGAAGCCAAAGTAAAAGAAGTCCTTGAAATACCTGAAGATTTCAGAGTCATGGCTTTAACACCATTAGGATATCCTATTAAACAAAAAGGAGAAGTTATAGATCGTAAGGCTATTGAAGAAATTGTGCATTATGATAAATTCTAATTTCACTTGAAAATCTTTCGTTTTTATATTATTTTTGATTTTTTTTAAACAAAAAGTAAAATAATCTCATATTTTATTTTACTTATGCAAATTGTTAGAATTAATGTAAAATCACAAAAAATCGATTACGAAGAGATAACTAACGATTCAAAATACTATTTATTAGGAGCTCGAGGGCTAACTTCACAAATCGTTCACGATGAGGTTCCTCCCAGATGCGATCCGCTTGGATCAGAAAATAAACTTATTTTGGCAAATGGGATACTTACAGGAAGTCCATTCCCAAATTCTGCTCGCACCTCAGTTGGTGGTAAAAGTCCACTGACAGACGGTATAAAAGAAGCAAATGTGGGAGGTAGACCTTCACTTATGCTCGCTAAACATGGTATAAGAGCTTTAGTCTTTGAGGATGTATCCTCAGAATTAAAAATACTCTATATTAACGAGAATGGAATTGAGTTATTACCTGGTAAGGATTATAAGGGTTTAGGGAACTACGAACTACATAGGAAACTAAGAGGCAAATACGGAGAAAATATAGGTGTTTATTCTATAGGCCCTGCAGGTGAACATAAAATGCCATCAGCAACTGTTGCTGCAAATGACCTTGAAGGCTATCCAAGTAGACACGCTGCTCGTGGCGGTCTAGGTGCAGTTATGGGTTCTAAAGGCATTAAAGCTATTGTAGTTATCCCTCCAAAAGAGTCAAAGGTAAAAATGCACGATTTAAAGAAGTTTAGAGAAACCTCAACTCCTTTTGCTAAACATTTGGCAGAAACTAAGAAAGTGTTTTCTACATTTGGAACACCGTTAATGATGAGGATAATGAGTGAACATCAAGGAATTCCTACTAAAAACTTCCGATTTGGATCCTTTGATAAAATTTCGAACATTAGTGGAGAAAAACTCCATGAACTCGTAATGGCCAGAGGGGGAAAGAAAAATTTGGCTTGTTCTCCTAATTGTGTTATAAAATGCTCTAATTTAATTGTAGACGAGAACGGGAACCATCTAACTTCAAGTCTTGAATACGAAACAATGACTTTAAATGGGACAAATTTGCTCATTGATGACTTAGACAGCTTAGCTAAAATTGATTACTTCTGCGACGATGTAGGAATCGATACCATTGAGTTTGGAGGTACAATTGGAGTTGCTATGGATTGTGGTAAGATTCCTTGGGGTGATGCCAAGGTAGTTTTTAATATCTTGGATAAAGAAATCCGGAAGAATACTGAAATTGGCAAATTGTACAGTAATGGTGTTAAAAATATTGGAGAGAAATTAAATGCTCAGAGAATACCAGAAGTAAAGGGACAAGGTATTTCTGCATATGATCCGAGAGTTTTTAAAGGGATGGGTGTTACTTACGCTACAAGCCCAATGGGTGCTGATCATACTAGTGGGGCAGCTATAGCTGGTAGAGTACCAAGTCAAAGCAAAGACTATGGTGAGCTTACTGAAAACGAAAGTAAATTAGATTTATCGTTTGAATTACAGGTATACACCACAGTATTGGATTCTATGGGCTGCTGTTATTTTATAGGACCGAGCTATGAGAACATGGAGATTGTAACTGCTGCTATTAACGCGATGTATAATCTAGATTTAACAAGAGAAGATGTAATTAATATTGGAAAACAAATTCTTAAAACTGAGCTAGCATTTAATGAGAAAGCAGGTATTACTAAAGATATGAATGATATTCCTGAATTTTTAAAACTAGAACCTTCTGAACCTAGCGGCTTGAAATTTGCATTCACTAAAGAAGAATTACAAGATTTTTGGAAGAAATTAGAATAAGAAATACTATTTTGTGCTTTTAATCAAATATATTTCAACCATCCCTTTTTTTTCATTATTAATTCAGCTGCCATTATTAGAAATAACCCAAGAGAGACGGTTAATAGGAGAATTAAGTTAATAATAATTAAATGAGAAAATGAAATACTATCCAACAATATTGGAATATTTACAAAAAAATAACTAATACCACAAATAAAGAAAATTATCTTATTTTTTTTATAAATTGAGAGCGAAAAGTGCCAACAAATGATAAGCAGTATAGTAGAGCTTGAAGTTATAACAGTTGTTAACGCTAAGGATGTGTTATAAAAGGCAAACGTTATGGAATTTAATACGATGTTTTCTATTAGAAGCAAGAATAAGAATTTAATAACATTGTTAACGAAAAAATCGTGTTCAACCTTTAAAAGAATACTAAATATAAATGGAGGGAGTGTGATTAAAATTAAAGTTAAGTTTAAAAGTAGATTGTTAATTATCAGAAAGCTTAAACACATCTCTAAAACAATGCTTATTAAAATTAGAATAGAACCAACAAACCTACTAATACTTTCTGTTTTACCCTTAATACTCATTTCCTAGATAAAATTTACAAATAAATTTGAAATTATTTATTTTCATTCTAATTTATTCAAATATAACAATATTTAAATACAATTATGGACATTCTTCTAAAGTAAGAAATCTTAAATATGGTGATAATATTGAATCAGACCAAGGATGAATCTGAAATAACAATGAAAGAACAGATAAAAAAATTTGCGATAAAAAGTATGGTTGGTTTTCAAACCGTTATGATTTATGGTATAGGGAGACAAGTAGGCATTTTTAATTATTTATATGAAAAGTCCAAATCTCAACCTACTGAAGGGAAAATTACTTCAATTTCATTCACTCTTGAAGAACTTTCTGAAAAACTAAATTTAGATTTAAAGTATTTAGATGGCTGGCTTCATATGGCACTTGAATGTGGATTATTTGAAATTGATGAAAGTGCTGAGAGGCGCGCTAAAACAGCTCCACATGTGTACGATTTGTATGTTGATCCCAACAGTATGTTTTATCTCGGAAGTATAACTTTCGGTTTCTACGGAGCCAATTTTTTTCTAGAGACTTTACTTGAGAATTTTAAAACAGGCAAACTTGAGAGTTTTTTAAGTTTACCTAGCGATTTTTATAAAGTAGGGCAACAAATGAGCGCTGCAATGGGTAAAACTGTAGAAGGCTTATTTTCAAAATTTTGTAAGGAAGAAAAGAAACGTGTACAAAAGGGTGGCACAGTTCTTGAAGTAGGTTGTGGATATGGTCTAAATCTTGAAAATTGGATAAGAAAGTACTTAAGAGCTAAATTTGTTGGAATAGATATTGATCCACAAGGAATAGAACATGCTAAAAAAGAAGTAGAAAAAAATGAGTGGAACGATAGAGTTGAGATATTAGATGTACCACTAGAAGATTATGCTCAATCTGCTAATTCTAAATTTGATTTAATAATTCTTAACCAAGTTCTTCATGAAATGAATCCAGATGAAAATTATAGAAAGTCTGTTTTTGAAGACTTATACTCATTATTAAAAGAGAATGGTATTTTAGTTGTAGGAGAAAGCATGATTCCCAACACTTTTACGAAAGAAGATTTTCAATTATTTGAAGTAATGCATAAATGGTTTGAAGTTGGTTTTGGATCTCGATTTTATGATGAAGTTAGTTTTAGGGAACTAATCAATTCAACATCGTTTAAAAATCCAGAATTAATTAGAGAACGTAGAAATTATTGTTGGATAATAAGAAAATAAGAATTTTAAAAACTAATCAATCGATTTTTAAATAGTTGAAGTTTTTTTTAAAAATTAATTTACAATTAAAAGATATTATTCAATAGTGATAATAGTATGAGATTGGGAGCACATATGAGTGTTTCTG
>JAUWZR010000154.1 GCA_030615235.1 Promethearchaeota archaeon | reverse complement strand
ATAGTAGATTTCAAGGAAAATCTTTGAATATTTAAAGATACTTGACCAGATTCAATTTTAGAAATATCTAAAATCCGCTTAATCATATCAAATTGGTGTTCTGCTGAACTTTTTATATCGTTCAAAAAATCTATTTGTTCCTCATTTAATTCTCCATACACCCCTTCTAACAGAAGATCCGTAAAGCCGATAATAGCATTTAAGGGGGTTCTTAATTCATGAGACATCGTAGCCATGAACTCAGTTTTAATTTGAGATGATTTAGCTATCTGGTCTAAAAACAATTTGTGTTGATCTAAAGCGTCATTAAGCTCTTTTGTCCGCTTTTGAACTTCGACTTCCAATTCTTGCTTAAATTTTTCTGTTATAAGTTCACCTTTCTTCTTTTCTGTAATATCCTGAAAAATGAATTGAATTAAAGTCTTTTTGTTCTGTTTTATTAACGAGGCTTGAAGAATAACCCATATATAAATACCGTCTTTAACTTTAACTTGAATTTCAATAGGTTTAGGGAAATCTTTTTTAAACGATGCTCGAAAGATTATTTTAAAGAAATGTTTAACTTCTTGTGGGAAAATATCTGTTAAACTATTAATCGGTTTATTTATAAATTCTTCTTTATCATACCCAAATAACTTTTTAGTTGTGGAATTAGCGTCAATAACGATACCATTAAAATTAATGAGCAAAATTGCGTTAGGTGAGTTTTCAAATAAATTCTTATATCGCTTTTCTGCTGATTTCCGATCCGAAATATCCCTCGAAATTATTAAAGTGTTAAGTGCTCCTTCTTTATTTGTAAATGTTTGCCTTCTACATTCAAACCATATCCAGTCTCCGTCTTTATGTTTAATTCTTAATTCAATTGTTGTCATCCCTGTTCGGAAATCTGTTGTCAGAGATTCGACTGCTCTATCCTTATCTTTCGGATGTACAAAATCTAAATATGATCTACCGATAATATCTTTACTTGTATAACCTAATAATTTTTTCAAACTGTTTTCATTAATATATACAAATTTAAAATGGAGGTCTATTATAGAAATTAAATCGTTAATGTTTTCAATTATTAACCGATATTTTTCTTCAGAGTCTTTCAACATCTGCTCTATGATATCTCGCTCCAGAGCATTACCGATAATTTGAGACGAAATTCTAAGAATTGTAAAAGTTTCTTCACTCCATTCAATTTCGCTTGAACTGTGATTAAACCCGATAAATCCTGCTGAGACTCCCTTCATGTATAGTGGATAAACTAAAACAGACTTAACACCTTGTAGTTCTAAGAATTCTTTTGTATGCTTTGCTTCATCCGGTAAATCAGATAAACTGCTTATATTTATTAAATTCCCACTCGTTAGCTGTTTCATCCACCAGGGGAGCGTTTTAAATTCTAAATTCTGAATAATTTGGATATGTGGCGATATTCCCTCTGCACACCACTCGTGCGTATTATTCATAACATTTTTTTCTTTGTTAAAAAGAAAAAGATAAACACGGCTTGCTCCACTAAGAATCCCCATATCCCGTAAAGATGCATTGATATCCTCATCTATATCAATATTTGCGAGAAATCTTGATGATATCGTAGATATGTAAGTCTCTAATCTAGACCAATCCTTAACATGTTTTTCTTTTAGTTCATATTCCACTTTTAACCGTTCCTTTATATTTTAAATTATGAGGGAAATTTCCCTCTTCTCTTTTATACAATTATTTTATTTAGTGATAGAAAAATGTGAAAAGACTCAATATTTCTCTCGAGATCATCATTTATAGCATTTGAGAGCTCTTTTTCTAAACCTATTTTGAAATAATAAGATCTTTCCGTTAATTTAAAAGAATTAAGAGTTTCGTTGCTTTGCACGAAATTTATCTGGAGTAATCTATCTATATGTGAATTTACATCGTCTATTTTAAAATCGAATTTATGAGATAATATTTCTTTGTCATAATATACTTCTTTTTCCATTTTTAGAAGCATTTTGATTTCATTTTTGATATTAGCTAGCTCTTTTTCTCCAATTTGAGCTCGTTCCTCTTGGTTAAAAAGTAGATTCAATATTTCACCCAATATTGAACATGTTGAAAAGAAGAATTCTTCTGCTATGGAGGTCTTATATATATCTATTTCTTGACCTCTATGATATTGAGATTTAAAGAAATCGTCAATTGCTTTAATTTTGTGGAACACATAAGAAGGTTCAACTAAATCAATTTTATGAATAAATGAAATAATTTTGCACTCCGAGAGGTGTAATCGTTTTTTGATTTGGAGGATTTTAATTAAAAAAGATATTATTGATTCTAAAGAATTCATAACATCAAAAATACAAATTATTAAATTGCTATTATTAAACACATCTTGGTTAGTAGAAAGCCAAAGATCATTCTCTTGGCCCGCCAAATCAAAAACCCCGAAGTGTGAATTAAACAGTGAATACAAGCTTGAATTTATACCTCTTGTTGGCTCTAAAGAATCGTCTAAAAGCGTTTTGGGGTTACCCATTTCAAAAAAAGATTTACAAATTGAAGTTTTACCCACACCAGCGGGACCCACAAGGACCATTTTTTTGCTTTCTTTCATTTTAACATGCTCACGTTAATTATTTACTAAGAGAAGATATTGGCTCATCAAGTGTGTTTATTATGTCTTTGCACGCATCCAACATCATTTCAACATAACTTTCTAATTCTTGCTCTGGGACTTTACCTAATTTTCTTTTTTGTTCTAAAAGTAACTCACAAAAACCCTGTATCGTGTTTACTCCGCTACGAATTTGTAGATTAATGGATTCCAACGGTAATACCTCGTCTTTTTTCATGTAAGCATCATTTACTTCCTTAAAAAAGGTTTCAAACGCTTCCTTATCATCTGAAAGAATTAGTTCGTGATCAATTTTGTGAAAAATCATAGCTATTCTTTTAAAGTGGAGTATTGGAATAAGAG
The DNA here is from genome assembly GCA_030615235.1 of Promethearchaeota archaeon. Classification (GTDB taxonomy): domain Archaea; phylum Asgardarchaeota; class Lokiarchaeia; order Sigyniarchaeales; family SOKP01; genus SOKP01. The sequence goes on along the minus strand of JAUWZR010000154.1, from coordinate 3,305 downwards.
GATATTCGACATCGCGGAGTAAAATAATAGCATACAATTGCTTTTTCCCTCGAGCATTTAGATCTTCGATTTCGACCTTATAGATTTGAGAGTAAAATAGATCAAAGTCTAATATGACAAATTGATTTTTTGTGTTTAGAGCGTCTCTTAATAGGTTTCTTATAAAGGTTTCATTATTAAGCGGTATTGAAGAATAGAGTGCCCGTGGACCCAAAACATGGTCATACTTTCCGATTATAATCACGAAGGGATATTTATCCAGGGCTTCTTTAAATCCTTCATATGGATCCAATTTCTCGTCCTTTTCTCTTAACTGAGTATTTTGATTCATATAACCTTAATCTCTTTTAAAATCAAACATTTAATTCAATTTTTTATAACAACAATATTTAATTTAATAAAAATATTAATAAATGCCTCTTTCACACACTTAATAGTATAATTTATATATTAATGTTTTGTTTTTACACTATTCTGGAGGGTTTGCACCAAAAATTTATATAATTAAAGTCTATTAATGATCTATGTCTGAATCAGCTAAAACAATAATAAAATATTTTTGCGATCGTTTTTTAGACATTGATTATTATCCTACGAGCCTCAAGTCTATTCTCGATTTAGAAATTAGCAAGTTAAAGAATCTTGAGGAGGAAGATATAGATAAATTTAATAAAGTTAAACTCTTTGACTTAAGAGATTTGTCTATGGTTCCTGTGTCAGATTACGAAAAATTGAGCAAAAAGGCTCAAATTAATAACATAACCTTTAAAAAAGCTCTGATTGCTGCTATTCTTATAGCAAATTCCTGGAGCAAGCGTAACCAGTATTTGAAGAAACCTAAAATGAAAGTTGTAGTTGCTGGATTAAATTACGCAGGAAAAACATCTCTTATTAATCGCTTAATTAATGATATCAATTACAACGACATGATTAATTTAGAACCAACAATTGGGGCAAATGTTGAGGAATACCAATCTGAAAAAATAGATTTAATTTTATGGGACCTAGGAGGTCAAAAAGATAACATCGATGAGTACCTTGAATCTCCGGAAAGATTCTTCATACAAGTAGATGTACTAATTTTTGTTGTAGATTCACAGGATGATGTCAGATACATTGAAGCTGTAAAATATTTAAATGATTTAACTAATATTTTAGCGTTTCTTAACGAAAATCCTTACTTTGTTGTGTTACTAAATAAAGCTGATTCTGATATAGTGAACGATCCAGATTTTCAGATTAAAGTAGAATACTTGACCGATAAAATTTCAGATGTTTTTATGAAGAGTGAAAAATCGTGGAACTTTGATATAACTCCTACCAGTATTTATAACTTCTATTCAAGTGAGCCTGATATAGCAAAAAGCATCAAAAGTATTTTCTCAAAAGAACCATCCGAATTGGATTCGAGTAAAATTTTACCCAACATAGAAGAAAAATTACAGAAGATTTTAGATATTAACCTTAAACTTATGGATAAAGTTGTAGTAGAACTCTCAGAATTAAAAAGAGCAGTTGTTAGAATATCTCCATCTGATATTTCACAATCACTATTTACCGTTCCATTCGAAAAAGTTCCTCTTGATTATATATCAGATAATCAATCAATAAAAGAGAAAGAAAAGAAAAAGAAGAAAAAAGGAAAACCAGGAAATTCAACTAAGAAAGGAAAAAAGACGAAAGGAGCTGGTGGTCCCCCTAAACGATTAAAGGAAATGAACCTGCCTGAATCCTCCGAAATAAAGAATACCGAGAGCCAGAAAATCTCGAAAAATAAAATAATTGCCGCTAAAGCTTCACTATCATCAAACACACAAGTGGAAACTCCTCCAGTAGCACCCCACACTCCACATAGTAGCGGTTTTGTGACTCTTGAATCATTAAAACCCCCTCCTCCGCCCCCTAAACCCCCTGTAAGGATCAACGGTGGTTCTGGGTCAGCACGAAGCGAGATAATCTCTGAACTCAAGGATATGTTTGTCAAACGAGGACTCGTAACGCGATGATTATATTACTTTTATTTAAATATTCCATAGATTAAATTTTATTTTCAAACAACACATTTATTTAATAATTTAGATAAGTACACATTAAGTATAGTAAAAAAATATGCTAAAAAGAAAACATTTACACTTCAATATCTTTAATTATTCAATATACTATAGTGTTTCTAAAACTTATTTTTATGATATCTAATAGGTGAATATTATTTCTAAAAATGAAAAAGAAAAAAAGGATTATTATTCGGGAAAGAAAAGAATTTCTGTGTATATTTCAGATGAAGTGGAAAAAGAATGGCACGATTTCATAAAAAAAAATAAGATATCATCAATTTCTAAATTAATTAGAGAAGGTATTAATTATTATATCGAAGAAAAGTCGAGTCTAATAAGCCAAGATTTATCTGTTTTTACTCATTCGTTAAAAGAAAGATTTACCATAATAAAGGGAAATCTACAATTAATACTTGAAAAACATCAAAAGGATCTTAATAAAGACGTTTTAACAATTATAAATCATTTGCTAGACGAAATTAAGCAGTTCGAAGAAAGATTTATATTCAAATTAGAAAAAACTGATAAGATAACTGCTGATTATGATATATTATTAATTGAAGATGATTTGTCTACAATTGAATTAGTAACCAATTTTTTTGAAGCAAAAGGGTATACTAGCAAAGGTGTCATAACAGGTGCGAAAGGATTGGAAGAGTTGAACTTCAATACTCCCAAATTAATTTTACTGGATATAATTTTACCTGATGTTAGTGGATTTACAATTTGTAAGAAAATAAAGTCTAGTGAAAAGTTTAGCAAAATTCCTCTCATCTATTTAACTGCAGTCCCGGGAAATAAAGTAAATGAAAAAATCGAAGAAACTAAAGCGGACGGCTACATATTGAAACCTTTTGACCTTTCGGATTTTGATTTTGTGTTCCAATATTTATAGAATTTCCTTGACTATTTTATTTCATTTTGTTATCGGGATATTAAAATGGAAAGTCGAACCTTTATTTCTCCCCTCTGATTCTGCCCAGATTTTGCCATCATGCAACTCAATGAGCTCTTTTGATATGAATAATCCCATACCCATACCTCCTACAACAACATCCCAACCTTTTCCATACCTTTCAATCTTCCCAAATGGTTTAAACAAACGGATTATTTCGCTCTCATCTAATCCAATTCCAGTATCTTTTATAGAGATCACAATTGATTTCTTGTCGATTTTTGATTGAATTACAATTTTACCGCTTTTTGGTGAATAATTAAATGCATTGATAAGCAAATTTGTAATTACAGTAT
>JAUWZR010000313.1 GCA_030615235.1 Promethearchaeota archaeon | reverse complement strand
ACATTAACATCGTCAGCTAATCCTTTGTCTTCAAGTGAAGCAACGATTCCCGACGCTGAAGCACCTGTAGTGGCAAAAGGAGTGTGTAGTACTGAAACTTTAGTGGTACAAAACCCTTGCATTCCGTGTAGAACAGTTAAGCACGATGCAGGAACAGTAATTATCGTCTTTGGTCCTAAAGCTTTTAGAGCCATTCTATATATTAACGCCATTGAACATCCCGCACACGCTCTAGTACCAGGATATATAAATTCCTCGTCAGGAATTTCCATTAGTTTAACCATTTTTTTTATCCTCCCTTATAATAATCTTTTTCGTCATAATCACCAAGGTCTTCTAATTTTAAACCGATAAAATCAGTTTCATGAGATATAATTCCTTTTTCTGATTCATTAATTGCTTTGGTCACTCCTTGAATAATATGCTGATTTTTTACATCTCTACCACCCAATCCTACTATAAAACCTTTAATAAACGGGCTTTGCTTTAAACCGTATAGAGCTGCCTTTAATTCGTAAGATAAAACTCCTTCATAGCCATAACCAATATTCCTATCAAAAACTACTACGAGTTTCGTATCTTTAAACAACATTCTCAATTGCAAAGCGGGAAATGGTCTGAATAATTTTAAACTAACTAAACCAACTTTTAATCCGTCTTTGCGAAGTTTACCAATAATATTTCGGGCTTGAGAAGCAACTGACCCCATCGAGAATATTAGGACATCAGCGTCTTCAGTTAAATAGGTTTTATAAATTCCATTTCCATAAGATCGTCCAAATTTTTCTGAAAATTCATCGTGAACATTCATTATGATTTCAATTGAATTTTCAAGAGCTTTTTGCATTGCATATCTATATTCAAAATATCCCGGGGCAGTACCTTCATTTCCTCTATCTCTTATATGGGGTGTAGTTACTGGATCAATCCCTTTCACTACAGAAACATCAGAAAGATTTATATGGTGTTTTAGTGGAGGCAAAAATTCGTCAATTTTGTCTTGTTTTTCTATAGAAACAGGCATCATCGTATGAGACAAGATATAACCATCATACGCTACTATTGTTGGAAGAAAAACCCGAGGATCTTCTGCTATTTTAAAAGCTTGTATGTTAGTGTCGTAAATTTCTTGATTATCCATGCAAAACATCTGAATCCAGCCTACATCTCGTACCGTAATAAAGTCTTGGTGATCTGTCCAGACAGACCATGGAGCACCAGTAGCTCTGGTTGCTAAATTTATTATAATAGGTAATCTATTGCCAGAAGCCCAAGGCAACATTTCATACATCAACATTAATCCATGAGATGAAGTTGCCGTAGCAACTCTTGACCCGGTAGCGGAAGCCGCGCAACATACGGCAAGAGCAGAATGTTCTGATTCCACTTTAACAAAACGGGTGTTAATTTTACCTTTTGAAACGAATTCCGCGATTTTCTCAACGACAGGACTTTGTGGAGTTATAGGATAAGCAGCAATAACTCCCACTCTTGCTTGTCTAAGCGCATGAGCTGCAGCATGGTTACCCGTTAAAAGTTTTGCTTTTTGATAAGATTTTCCGGATTGTTTTTCTATAATTGTCATTAAATTTTCATTTCCTCCATTTTAATTGCTTCCACAGGGCATTCTTCCATACAAATTCCACAACCTTTACAATATTCAAAATCTATCTTAGGAGGAATAGTTCTAGACACTACTGCTTCTGGACAATACAACCAACAATTAAAACAACTAGGCTTTCCAGATTTTGCGGGAATACATTTTTCTAGATTTATTATAGGTTTCTTAGGACTCCATGTTCCAGTTTTTCCAGCTTCTCCTTTAACAGGTTTTTGAATAGATCCCAAGATTTTATGATAATCTTTTTTCGTATCAACCATAGATATCACACAATTTAATGAATAATAACCGATATAAAAATTAGTATCCATTGTAATAAAACTCTTCCTATTAATTGAAATAGGGATTTACCTCAAATATTAAATAAAATATCATTTTTTCTTT
>JAUWZR010000231.1 GCA_030615235.1 Promethearchaeota archaeon | reverse complement strand
AGGTGTTGGTGGGTGTAACTTTTTGCAATTGACTCTGTTGGAACGGACAAGCGTTCCTATGGCTCAAGCAGGAGTAAGAGTGGCTCACAAACTCCCTGCTAGGGAGTTAAAATATATCTTTATAGCTGTAATGTTTTACATAAGTCCAAAAATGACAGGAGTATTTAGTTAGTTCCATTTGTTAATATGATTAAGACTTTTGGGTGAAAGCGCATAAAGACTCCACACACAGTGCATTTCGTCTCCCTTGGAAAAACGTCTATTAAAGGTTAACAGGAGAAAATTGTTATGGATAAACCAATGTCCGATCGTCATTTTAAATTCATGACTTTTGGCTACAAATTTCGTGATCTCTTCTTACCTCGGAGAAAAATCTTGGATGAAGTGGGGATAAAAGAAGGATTTCAGATACTTGACTATGGCTGTGGTCCGGGAGGTTATATAGTGCCGGTTTCTAAATTGGTGGGCAAATCAGGCGAAGTTTATGCACTGGACATCCATCCCCTCGCAATTCAGAAGGTTAAGGATAGTGTTTCTAAATATAACCTATTAAACGTTAAGACCATTTGTTCTGACTGCAAAACGGGATTACCAGATAATAGTATAGATACAGTTCTACTATACGATGCTTTTCATGATTTGGATCATCCTAATAGGGTAATGAAAGAGCTGCATCGAGTGTTGAAATCAAAAGGAATTCTATCCTTCAGCGACCATCACATGAAAGAAAATGAAATAGTAAGTAAGTTAACAGATAAATGTTTGTTCAGGCTGTCGGGCAAAGGCAAAAGAACGTATAGTTTTCTAAAAGAGGAATGATAAGGGACAAGACGGAAGGCTGGAAAGAGAATGTCTGGTGGATTTCCTGGTCTGTATTTACTCTTTTGCAGGTTATATTGGTCTTTTTTCTCTATAATCCAGATGGTCTCAAAGCGCTGTTTTACCTTGGATGGATAATTCTGATACTCGGATTTGTTATAGGTTCAATGGGCGTTTCCACTCTCAAGAAAATGGGCGGAGTTCCAAAGGGGAAAAGCTTTGTTAATACGAGAGTTTTCGTTGACAGTGGTATCTACTCTGTTGTTCGGCACCCTCTATATTTGGGCTTTATTCTATTAATCCTTGGCTTAACCCTAATTTCCCAACATTGGTTAAGCGTGATTTCTGGCTTTACCGGAATGGTTTTGTTTTACATTGACCTGAGAAGAGGGGAAGAAAGATCCAATATTGAGAAGTTTGGCGAAGACTACAAAAGGTATATGCAAAACGTGCCAAGGATGAATATTTTGGTGGGGATCGCCCGGCTGTTGCGACGTAGAAAGGCCCCAAGAACATAAGTAACCAGGATAAAGGGTTTCATGTATGTTGACTCAGGTGAAATCGTACCTACCTCATATATGAAAACCGGAGACGAAAAAAATGAGGAACCGGGAACATCCCCGAGGACATTTTCATGAATTTATTCTCATGATTTTGCTAAAGGAGGGAGCACTCGGTTTGCAAGAATTAGAGGAGAAAATGCTTCTTCACGTCCAGCAATTTCATCTACTAGGGTATCACTTTTTGCAGGAAGTTAAAGAAAAAGGTATTTAGCATCCTCGCTTGGTTTGGGCATAAACCACGAGAGGATTACTTGCAGATGCCTAAATGGCAACAAGAGTTCAAAGACCAGTTTGATGCCCGGCTAGAATGCAATGATCTGATTGAGAAAGGTATGCTCAGAGTGGGTGAGGGAGGAAAGTATGAGCTCACCGAAAAAGGAAGAGAAGAAGCCGAAAAACGTACAAAGGAGACTGAAGAAGGTGCTGCCTTTATTGGAAAGCACCTGTTAAGCCCATAAACCACTGCAAGAAACACCATCAAAGATGAATTGGTCAATTCACTGGAGAGAACCTTCAAGCCGAAATATATTCCGATACTAAGCGAGTTCAAATTTACCCTTGGGGAAAGATTCGATTTCGAAAAAGAATTTGATAACCCAATCAAACTATTATCGGATAAAGGATTGCTGGTGAAAGAAGATGATAAGCTTATCTTAACAAAAAAAGGCGAAAAACATGTTGATAAGGTATTTGGGAGCATGAAGTATCATCACCATACATAAATACCCCAAAGCCCTATGGGAAATTGGATGCCTGATAAGAAGAACATGAAAGGAATTAACTAAAGATGTATAGGTATATACTCTGCATCGGTATTTGTGCTGTCATATGGACTGTTAATGGAATATGGCTGCGCCAGGCAATTAGGGAACGTATAACCAGTGAGATTTATATTCATACAGGCCTAGGAATCTTTTTCAGCTTGCTAGCGCTGGAATTGACTCTTGGCACTTTCAAATTATGGGCGAGATTGGATATTTTCTGGCTAGAAGTTATTGGTTTGGTTCTCTATATCCCTTCAGCCTATTTAGTCGCAGCATCAATGCATGCTCTGAAGCACAAAGGCAGACCAAAAACCGCTGACCCCACCGCCACTACTACTTTTATTGATACTGGTGTCTACGATATTATTCGCCAGCCCATGACTTTGGGGACGGCAATTTGGTCTATTGCCCTAATTTTGGTTTTCCAGTCAATTCTTTCGATAATTTTGGGTGTATTAGCGATATTTTGTTTTTGGATGTCAGCCAGAAAAGAAAGTGAATATAATATAAAAAAATTTGGGAATAAATACAAAGCATACATGAAAAGAGTTCCTATGTGGAATTTCTTTAAGGGATTAAGAAAATGAATGGCCAACAATTTGATATGAAAGCGGATAAAAGGAGAATCAAAGATTTCCCGAGGTTATCTTCGATAATTTCTTCCATCCGCGAAATGGCAACAAAAAAGAAAGGAGTTGAGTAATATGATCCCATGGTATTTCAGGCTTTTCTACGTGCACCTCTTGAGTTTTGTTATGAGTTGGCTTCTTTTTGGCATTATAGGAGCGAAGAGGATGGGCAGTCCAACTGGCAGGTCTTGGGTGACAGGTTTTTGGATAGGCTTCGTCGTAGGGTGGGTGTTGATGTGGTTTGTCCCCTTTAGTATTAACCTAGCTTTCTGGATCGGGCTTGGTATTATAGTTTTTGGAAAAGTGGTCTATGTCCTAGGCTTCCTCGCCATGAGGGAGCATCCTGAGAAAAAGAAGGCTGTTGTAGATTGGGGTATTTATAAGGTCAGCAGACACTCTCATATGCTGGCAGGTATAATTTGTCTCCTCGGCACGATTGTAATGGGATGGAACACATCGTCAGTTATGTGCATGATTTTGTGGGTCTACTTTGTTTTATACGTTGCCACGTCTCATTTTTATGTCCTAAGTGAAGAAAAAGTGAATATAGAAAAATTCGGGCAAGAGTACGAGAATTACATGAAAAGAGTACCTAGATATTTTTGATAGGGCTCAAGTTTCGCTTCAAAGAAGCTCAACAAAAGAGAAATAGTCGACAGCACGATCAGGACCCGAGACATAAGGCGATTTTCTAAAGATTGGCTGGGAGGAAAGTAAAGGGCTTTTAGGTAAGTATTAGTTAGAATGAGAAAGGCATATTAGTTGAGTGAATAATGATGGAAAAGAGTGAGAGGACATTCTTATTTTCGGTGGCGATGAATATTATCTTGTTTTTTCTCAAGTATTTCTTAGGGGTATTTTCGGGAAGTCTCGCTCTAATAGCCGACTCTATACATTCTATATCTGATGTCATTGGCTCAGTTGCAGTTTTTATCGGCCTAAAGATTTCTAAGAGGAGAAGCAAAGCTTTCCCCTACGGACTCTATAAAGTGGAAAATCTAATTGCCCTAGTTAGCTCTTTTCTCATTTTCTTCGCCGGTTATGAGATTATTACCTGGGCAGTCAAGGGCAAGGAAGCCCCTCTGTTAAAGAATTTATCCCCTACCCTAGCAGGTATTCTTTCGATTTTGGTCATCGTCTACGGTTTCATGCGATACGAAAGAAAGATAGCCAAGTCGACCGGCTCTCCCTCGCTTGCCGCTGATGCTGAAGAGTACAAAACAGATT
>JAUWZR010000204.1 GCA_030615235.1 Promethearchaeota archaeon | reverse complement strand
CCAGTTATGTAAGCCCTTACAATCATTTCTACAGGAATCATTTTACATTGATGGACAATGGAGACATTTGGATCTGGAACATCTATTATGTGGTTTTTTACTAGGTTTTTAGTTTTTTCGAACCAGAAAGATGATACTTGATTTAGCATTTGACCTTTAAACGGAATTGTTGTAATCACGCGATCAAAAGCTGATAATCGATCAGTAGCGATAATTATTCTAATATCATTTTTTATATAATTATCTCGTACTTTTCCCTTATAAAGTCTCCCTAATGATTCAAAATTCGTACTATCTAAAGTTTTATCGAATTGATTTCTAATAATATCATCAAATTCTTCTGATGTCATGGTTATAAAAAAGATGAAATGGCATAAAAATTCTTATTATCATTTCTATTTGCTATTTGTTAACCTAAGAATAAATAAATATAGCGGTTTTAGAGTTTGCTAAAGTTAAAGGATAAAAAGTGGTTGCAATGGTGTGTAAAAAATAAAATGTTAGAACTTTTAGAAGAAGTATCATTTATACCAGACATAGATTTTGACAGAGAAGAAGAGGACACATTTGAATATGAATTTGATAAATGGCTTGAGAAAATGGATTATATTCAAATGATTAGAAAAGGTGGATATAATAGAAATAAGCGAGAGTTTATACGATTGGATAAAGAAACTATAAATTATTATAAAAAAAAAATAAAAGAAAAATTCTATAATATAATTATATAAGTAAATATTACCCAATAATAACTGAAAGAAGTGTTATTGACTAATGGATAAAGAACAAATAGGTATGTGTGGAGCATATTGTGGGATATGCGAATGGAAAGAGAAAACTAACTGCTTGGGATGCCAAATTTGTAAAGGAGAGATGTTCTATGGAGAATGCGGTGTAGCAAAATGCTGTTATGATAAAGGATATCTTCATTGTGGTTTTTGCCCAGATTTACCTTGTACGGAGCTTCAACAAGCATTCGATCATCCTGAACATGGTGATCATGGTGAAAGATTGGCTAATCTGAAGAACTGGGCTAAGGGGGATGAAACTATTCTAAGATTGAGGACATTTCCTAAGAAAGTATAGATAGGGCACCATATTAAAATATAACGGTTTTACAGTTTGCGGTAGGTGCCGTCAAATTCTTCTATCGTATATTTTTCTTCGTTTTTTTTCATTTTCCTTATGAAAATACTTGTCAAATCTACGTTTAGGCGATTTAAAAGGCTAACGAGATATATAAAAACATCAGCGATCTCATCAGAAATATTCTCAAAGAGGTCTTTGTTGTTGTGTATTGTATCAAGTGAAATATCTTTAAATAAAAATATTTCGGATAATTCAGACACTTCGATACCAATAGCTTGAATTAAATCCTTAGGATTATGAAATTTAGTCCATCTACGCTCTTTAACAAAGCGTTCGACTTCTTCTTTGAAATAAGAGATTGTAGTATTATTATCTTCGAGTTTTGAATTCATAAATACGCAACCAACACTTATATAAGTAATCCATTAAGATATATTAACCAAGTGTTTTAATAAAATCACATATTAACTCATTAATTATGTCTTTACGTTGAGCAGGTGCGAAGTGACCCGCCATATCTAAAATTTCCAACCTAGAATTAGGAATCTTCTTGTGGAGTTCCTCTGACATTTGTTCTGGAGCAAAGTTATCTAATCGTCCAGCGATAATTAGTGTGGGACAAATTATTCCAGAGGGGTCGTAATTATTAATTTCATTAATCATAGAAAAGATCTGGTCCTCGATGAGCATATATAATTCATCTTTAGTTAATTTCATTCCATTTATAGAATCAGCCAATGATGTTAAAATATATGGAATAATTTTATCCAAGATGTCCTCAACTGAATTTGCAACAACCTCTAAGAAATTCATACGGATAAAATACGGAAGCAAATTATAAAAGATATTCCTTATCACGTTATCAATCATAATGTAACCCGAATTAAGCAAGATGAGAAACCTTATGTCATCGGGACGGGCCATACAGATTAACTGACCTATCATACCTCCTACGAGAGAGTGGCCAATAATTCCGTACTTTTCATTAACATTTAGGGAAGCCAAAAGATCCTCAAGGTCTCTAATTATATCATATCTAAGATTTTTTGAAAGATTAAGTTTTACAGGGTGATCGCTTTTTCCATGCCCTAACGCATCAAAAGCTATAATTCGATAATTATTTCTTAATAATTTAATTTGCCCTTTAAAAAATGAAGCAGAAGAGGCGAAACCATGAAGTAGGATTATAGTGCCTTCTGTTTGATCCTTGGCATCACCGTTAATATCTTCGTAATACAGGTTATAACCTTCTTGGTTTTTAAAGAAGGGCATGGTATCACATTTTTAATTCTTGGGTTTAATTTTGAAAATTAAAGTACAAACAAATACTTTTCTAAATTGAAAACCTATACAAAAAATCGATTTTCCTCTGAAATTTTTACAGTAATTCAGAATTGAATTGTAAAAATTACTGAATAATTTTCACTGTAAATTGGCGGCTTTAAAAATGAATAGTATTCATTATATAAAAGAAATTTTTTTTTTATAAGTTCTTCGTTACACGTCTATTGCTATTAATCTCGAGGACAGCGGGCATGAAAATTCGAATCAATTTTTTGTAAACTTTCGTGTTTTCCTTGATAGGATTTTTAGCATCAACAAACCTTACCATTTTTTGGATAGCTTCATTAAGGGAGTCGTACTTATCAAGTCCATAAAATCCAAGAATTGCTGCCCCTAATGCTGCCCCATCCTTAATTTCTGGGAGTAAGATTTTTTTATCAAGAACATCAGCAAACATTTGAGCCCAAAATTCACTGTTCATTCCGCCTCCGTCTACTTTCAACTCCGTAGTTTTAACTTTTGCCATACCTTCTATTATATTAAGATACATCTGAGCACTCAAGACAGCAGACTCCATTATTGCTCTAATCATATGAGCCCTTTTGTGATTAAAACTTAATCCGTGTATCGTTCCCTTTCTAAAAACATACAATGGAATAAATAATAGCCCATTACTTCCCGGAGATATTTGCTCTGCTTCTTTACTTAAAATATCATAAACATCAGTATTAGTTTCCTCAGATTTTTTAATTTGGAGTTGAGAAAAGTTGTCTTTAAACCATTTTAAAGCAGTCCCTGTTCCAGGCATCACTCCTTCAATAACCCACTTTCCCTCAACAACATGCGGAAAAGAGAAAATCGGAATATCACCTGCAGGTTGAATAGGTTGATCAAAAACCAAATCCACAAAAATTCCTGTACCTGTCGTTACTTTGGCATCCCCCACATTTACTACACCTAATCCTAATGCCGCACATTGTTGATCTCCCCCTCCTAAAATTATTGGGGTGCCCTGTTTTAACCCCAAAGCTAGTGAGGCTTCTTCAGAGAGATTACCAATTACTTCTCCAGGTTTATGAAGTTCAGGCCATAATTTTATAGGGATATCATAGAGTTCCGCCAGAGTTTCGTCCCATTGTAATGTTTTCATATTTAAAATACCATTTATCGCATTAGTGGGGTCCGTAACGCACTTTCCACATAATTTCATGTAAACATATGAATCTGTGCATATTATTTTGGAAGCAAGGTTGTATAGTTCTGGTTTATTATTTTTGAACCAGAGTATTTTTGGAATTATTCTTCTTAATCCTCTTTCCTCTTGAAGCTCTCTGAAATCAGATATTTCTCGTTCATCCATCCATGTGAGAGCTGGATGTAATACTTCACTATTATTATTAATCAGAGTTACTGTTGCTCTCTGAAATGTTCCTACTATTCCAATTATCTCATTTGGATTTACTTTACCGCTTTTTATGACTTCATTACAAGTATTTTTAATAGCATTCCACCATATTATCGGATCCTGTTCTGATATGCCGACTGGTTGCTCAATTACAGGATATTCTTCGTACGCTTTAATTATTTCTTTACCATTAAGATCAAAAATTACTGTTCTTGCCCCCGTTGTCCCAACATCAAAAACACATATTTTATCGTTCATAAAATCACTATTTTGTAATATTTTTAAAATTATTATAAAAATTTCTCCAATCTTAGAGAACTTTATTTAATAATTCAGATACATCCATTATTTTAATCTTTTCTTTTTCTTCTTCTGTTAGTCCATAACCTAAACCTAGTTCACATAAAGGACAAGCTGATACAAAAACATTCGCACCAGTTTCCTTTAATTCATTAACTCGCAACGATGCTTCTTTAATCGCTAGATCTCGATCTGCCCAATGTGCGGTACCACTCCACCCACAACAGTGGACATATTCTTTGTTGTATTGTGGTTCAATTAATTCCATACCATCTATCTTTTTAATGATGTCTCTAATTGAAGTCGTGTCGTTAAGATTTCTAGCAATCAAGCAAGGATCGTGAATCGTTACTTTTTTCAAGTCATCTTGAATATTTTTTGTTGGCTCGATTTTTCCCTCGTCTAACAATTTTTTGATATATTCGACTATGTGAATTATTTTTTTATCAATTTTTATGCCTATACTCTCGTATCTTTTAGTAAGCGTTAATACACATCCAGGG
>JAUWZR010000027.1 GCA_030615235.1 Promethearchaeota archaeon | reverse complement strand
AGTTTTTTGTAAAATGGCAGAAGATTTATTTTTATCAAGTCTTGTAATTGTGGCTAATGTTTCGAGCGCAATATTTATACCTATGGCGACATTAATTTTAGGCAGGAAGCTTTTAAAAGACAAGAAAGAAACGGGAAAATATAATATTATACGATTAATTATTGTTAGTACTTTTATTAACTTCTCGATACTTGTTATCACCAGCTTTCTTGTGACATATACCCCGTTAAATACACCCTTTATGAATGAATTATATACCGCTGAATTTGGAATTTATAATACAACTATAGCCATTATGGTGACCCTGGGTCTTACTTTGATTTTTTTTATTAATAGATGGGAAATTTTACACTTATCAGCTATTTTCTTTTTCATTGGAATGTTTCTTCTTTATTTGTTTACTGGGTTTTACGCTTGGCTTGAGAATTACACAACTATTGCAGGATTTGCAAGTATTTTCTTTTTATACTTTACGGCGATTCGCATGAAGGACAACGGTGCTCTTGGTATAGCAATCTTTTTCACCATAGCATTTAGTGTAACATTCATAGACGAAACATTGCTATCAAATATATTCGTTTTAAGTTATGTGACTTTTATTGTTATCTTCTCACTGGGATTGTTTAATCCAATTAAACAGGAGGTAAAAACTTAAAATGGCGGACATAGTTTTGTTGATTATCGAACTTGTTTTTTTTACTTTGGGAGTAATGACTGTCCTTACTACGCTAAAGGACTGGAAGTTGACTAGAAATAGAATATTAATTGCTATATCAATCTATCTCGTAGTAGTATTAGGAAAATCCATCAATGATATTGTAATTTACTTATTTGACTTGGATATTGAAATTATAGTAGCTGGAGGACTCACAATTGGATTAATCATCGGTTTCCTTTTATTTGCGATTCAATTAGAGTTCTTGTTCTATCTAAAACATTTACCTAAACTATACACTCTTCCATTTTTTTGTAGTTTTTTCCTGGCACTCGGAAGAGTGTTGGTTGACTCATCAATGCCTTTTATAATTTACGCCATGATTGTAAGTTACGGTTCTGCTTACTACCTCATAAAAGACGGAAGAAAAAGTCGTAATGGATTAGCTATTGGAATGGGACTATTTTTTCTCATATGGGGACTAGGAGCGCAATTTCAGATTAACATTGTTTTACTTAGTTTTAAATTAGTAGCAATGGTGGCACTCTTATTAGGTACAAGAGGTTTTTATGAGAAGTATGTTGTCGTAAATATTGAAGAAGAACAAAAAGTAATAGAAACTTGGATTGCGAGATTGGTCGTAAAAGAATAACAACAATTTTTTTAATTTTTTTCTTCATTATTTAATCTAATCTTAAAAGTAGCTAGATTCTTTGTTAATTTTTTTTTTACTATTGTATTGAATTCATTTTATTCCATTGAAAAAAATATTATTAATTAAACAAAAAATTAATTTTGTGGCAACATAACAGACAAAACAATAAAGAATTTCATTTTTAATAAGGGAGTTTTACTATATTTTTAAAATATAAATTTTAGTATTAATCATAAAATAAATCAAAACTGAGTATAATGGGAGTTAAAGATATTTTAAAACGAGTATTTACTAAAGAAAAAAAGATTGTTATCACAGGGCTTGACAGTGCTGGCAAAACGACCATGATTAGCTTCCTGCAAAACGGTACTTTTATGGAACATACGCCCACTATGGGCAAAGAAATGACACAAATTGAAGTACAAGGAGTTCGTATAAATGTTATGGATATGGGGGGACAAAAAGATTTTAGAAATTTATGGATTGGAGAAGCTTCGACAGCTGAATGTGTAATATTTATGATAGACGCAAATGCTTATGAGAGATTCGACGAAGCTAGAGTCGAATTATGGAAGTTATCTTCTATTTTTAAGAAGAAACCCTTGATAATATTAGCAAATAAATACGATCTTCCATCTGTTGCCTCAATTAGTGAAATTATAGCAGCTTTGAACCTAAAAGAATTACCATCTTTTGAAGTGTTACCGATTTCATGTTTAACTGGATATGGAATTGTTCAAGCATTTAAGAAGATTTATTATAAATTAACTGGTAAGCAACTGACCCAAAAGACAAACCTTAGAGCGATTACCATTTTTGATCACGGAGGAATTCCTTTAACATCATCCTCAAATGAAGATATATTACAAGGGGGATTGTTTACCGCTATCAATAGTTTTATAAAGGAATCTTTTAATTCTGAACTTAATCAACTTAAAATGGGGGGTCATCTTATCATATTCAAACGATCGAAACATCTTATGGGCTCAATAGTCGTTAGGGAAAAAGACAATATCGATATCCTGGAAGTAGAATCAGGATTAAATGATTTATTACTCCATTTAGAGCACATGTGCCCTGAGCTTGAGAAAGATCAATTAGATTCAGAAAAAATCGTATATTTAGTGGAACAATACGCTTCAAATTTGTTATAAATCTGTTTTTAGTCTTTTCTAATCTTTTTATTTAATAATCTACTTAATCGTTAAATAGTGCATAATAAAGCTTTTTTCACAAACTGAGAATAATTATTTTTTGGAAAAGCATTATTGATTATTGAACTTCTCTAATAAACCTTTTTGAAGCTTTTCTATTGACTTCTTAATATCATCAATAAAAAGTTTAATCTCTATTCCAAGATCCGGGTTAATATCAATTGCTTTTTCAAGGTTTTGAAGCGCAAAGAGATATTCTTTTTTATCTAAATAGGCATATCCCATAAAAAACCAAGCGAGAGCATAATTCGGTTCGATTTCTGTCGCTTTTTTGTAAGACTCAATTGCGTTATCAAGTTGCTTTTCTAGTTTATAAGCGTTTGCTAAATTGTAATGCGCTAAAGCATAAATTGGTTCAAATCCAACTGCTTTTTTATAGGAGTCTATTGCTTTATCAAATTGACCTAATTTTGCATAACTAAATCCCATATAGTTCCAGGATTTAGCGTAGTTTGATTTGAGATCAATTGATTTTTTGAAATACTTGATCGCGGTGTTATAATCTTCTTTCTCGTTATTTGCAATCCCGATGTAGTAATAGGCGTCGATATATGTGTTATCTAATTCTATCGCTTTATTACAATCTTTGATAGCAATATCGTAAGATCGTTTTTCAATTTCTAATTTCGCTTTACCTATCAATTTTAGCTTAAATTCATATTTGATAGCAATTCGGTTTTTAAATTCGGGGCTTTTTATTGATTCGTTAATTGTAATAGCCGCTTCAAAGTTTTTAAAAGAATCTTCGAAATTTTTATTATCTGCTAATTGAACGCCTTGCTCGACTAGTAATTTAATCTTGGAATGAAAAACTTCATCAATCGATTTCTTAATTTGTTCCATTTCTTGGAATCTGCGGTTAGGATCGTCAATACTTGTTACGTAATCCATTTTCTTGTTGAGTTTTTCTAATTCTTTTTCATATTTTTGTAGTTCTTCAGATAAGTTCCCATGATCAACTAATTCTTTTAGTTCTGCTTGATAAACTAATTCTTTAATTCTATTAATCTCTTCTTCCATTTCATGAGTTAGGTACATTTTATTAGTCATTTCTAAAGCTCTAGTAAAATCTTTTATAGCTTCACTGTATTCTTTATTGTCTAATTTTTTAACTCCGTTTTTAACTACTTCCTCAATCTGAGCGAGATACACTTTATTTACAGTATTTTTTAAGTCTTCCAAATCTTCGTTAATTTCTCCAGCAATAGACATTCTTTTGGCAATGCTAATAGCAGCGTATAAATCATTTATTGCCTTTTCGTAATCACGCTGCCCAATTTTTTGAATAGATTTTTCTTTAATAAATTTAATTCTAATCTCGCACGTTTTATTAATAGAATTAGTTATTTCACTTATCATCTCGCTTTTCTCGATTGAATCAGCCATCTTATTTGCTAATTCTAAGGATTTGTCAAAATAATCCAATGTATCATTCACTACAACGATATCTTCTTCAAAGTTATCTTTTATTATTAGTTCTTTTCCTTTATTAAAGATGGGTTTAATTTTCTCTAAATAGATTGGATTTAGCACACCTGATGCAATTGAATTAATTCTCTGTATTTCGGAGTTCTTGTAATCTGTATCGTACATTTTTTTAGAGATACTTATAGCTTCTTCAAATTTTTCAGCAGCGTCTTTGAAAGTTTTTTCTTCAAATAGTTTTTTACCATCTTCAATAGTTATATTTATTTTCTCTGAGTATAGTTGATTAATTGAGTTTATTAATTTCTGTTTATCTGTATCTTTTAAATCAGAATCAAAATATTTTTCAACTAATTCCACAGCATTCTGGAATTCTTCAATAGCTTTATCAAGTTTACTATTACCTTTAAATTGGTTAGCATTTTCAATTAGAGTGGAAACTTTTAATGAATAAGTTTGATTAATAGTATCTTCAATTTTTTTGATCATTTGATCTTCTAGATCTTCCATGTAAAAATCTTTTGCAGCGTTTAATGTGTCGTATAACATGCTTATAGCTTTATCTAACTCCTGATTATTCTTCATTAAGACAGCTTGAAAGAGAGATTCTTCGATCCTTGCTTTATTTATTAGATAACTAATATCTTTAACTTCATAATCTCTCAAATCTTCATCTACTATCTTGTCGGCAATTCTCGCTGCTTCGTCGAATGTATTGAAAGCGGAATCAAAATCTCCATTTACGATGAAATTTTTTGCCTTGTCAATAATATCAATGATTTTTACAGAATAAATTTGGTCTATTTGGGATTTGATGTTTGCTGTTTCATCTTCACGCTCCTCTGTTTCTTTAACTTTCTCTTCAACAAATCTTAAAGCTTCTAAATACTTTTCGACAGCTTTATTGTATTCTTTAAGGTTTTTAAATTCATTCCCTTCTTGCATGATTGAATTAAGTTTCTTTAAATCAGATTTCTTTACCATATTTTATTCGCCTAATCTATTTAGCGGAAATATTTTACATTTAAGCAATTAATCCACTAGAATTTTTCTAAATTTTAAAAACTTTTCTTATAAATAAAAAGCTCTATGGAAAAATTAATTTTTAATTAATTAAATCAATTTATAATAAATAAGATAATTTTTAGTGAAGGTGCATTATATAACAGATTTAAACTATAAAATTCTGTTTGGCGGACCTATTATTACTATCAATAGTAATCAACCCTCTGTAGAAGCTGTAGGAATTAAAGGAGATAAAATAGTTTCCGTGGGAACCTTGGAAGAAGTTAAACTTGATATGGGCGAAAATTGTGAGTTCATTGATTTAAAAGGAAACACATTACTTCCCGGCTTTATCGATTGTCATTTGCATCCGATGGGTTATATAAACCATTTATTAAATCCTGATTTAACTAATGTGAAAGGTCTTAAGGAACTACAGGCTTTGTTAAAATCTGTGTCAGAAAAAAGAGAAAAAGATGAGTTTATAGTAGCTTATAATTTTAGTGAAGAAAGATTCGATGATCCAATATTACCCAATAGATGGGATCTTGATGAAGTATGTCCTAACCATCCAGTTTTCATTTTACGATATGATGGTCATATTGGTATTGCTAACACAAGAGCATTGAATCTAGTAGAATTAGACGAACACACTAGAATTCCCGAGGGTGGTGAAATCAGAAAAGACAAACACGGTAATCTTACCGGTGTTATTTCAGAAAATGCATTAAACCTGATCTTAGCAAAAATTCCTATTCCAAATGATGAAAAAATTGCTACCGCTGCTAAAAAAGGCTCTAAAAATTTAGCTCAGAAAGGTTTAACTTCATTTCATGGTATAATCAATGCAGATGCTCGTTATAAAGCGGACAATCGAAAAACAGATGAATTTTCCCTCTTTAAATTAGTCCAAAACTGTTTTTTTCAAGATTGTTACACATTTTTAGAAAGTGATTATCCTGAAAAAGTAATTGAATTAAGCAAAACTTCATTACACGAAGGTAATTCTGAGAGTAAAGCAAAAATCGGTGGTTTAAAACTTTATCTCGATGGTTCATTTGGTGCAAAAACTGCGTGTATGTTTGAACCCTTTACTGATGCACCGGAAGAATGCGGGTTTTGCGTAATTGAAGAAGAAGAAATATTTGAAAAGATGAAAATCGCTCATAACAATAACCTTCAAATTGTAATTCATGCAATCGGAGACAAAGCAAACCGGATAGCTATGGATCTGTATAAAAAACTATTGACTGAATTTCCTAGGAATGATCCCCGTCATCGAATAGAACATGCGTCTATGCTAACTAAAGATATTATTAACGATATGGCTGAATATGGTGTAATCGCTTCTTGTCAACCTCCCTTTATTAATTCTGAATACAGCTGGATATCAAAACGAATAGGTGAAGAGCGGTGCAAATATACTTATCCAATGAAATCGATAGTTCATGCTGGGGTTGTTTTAGCTTCAGGATCAGATTGTCCAGTTGAAGACCCTCACCCTATTTTGGGATTACATGCGCTAATAACAAGAAATTCCTTCGTCCCTGAAGAGTGTTTAAGCGTAGAAGAGGCTTTAAAATCATACACTATTAATGCCGCGTATGCCGCTTTTGAAGAAGATATTAAAGGAAGTATAGAAGTGGGAAAATTTGCTGATCTAGTCATATTAGATAAGAATCCTCTTGATACACCAAAGGATAAAATTCAAGAAATTCACGTCACAGAAACTATTATAAGAGGTAAAACTGTTTTTAAAAAAGAGATTAATTAGATTAAATATCTCTAGTCCGTGAAATAGAGGTGTTCGTCATGACCTGTAGACTTTAAAAGATCCTGACCAAGTTTCTGAATCGCTTTCTTGGTTGGATTCTGTAAAATGCGTCTGCTAATGTTAACAATTTTAGTTAATTTGGCATCTGAAAAATCCCGTATAATATTATCATATCTTGAAAAATCTATTCCTGCTGTGTAAACTCCAGCACTGGAGTGGTCTGCAGACGATGAGACTTGCCAATGCTCTACTTTCAGCTCTATTTTTGATAAAAGTAAGCTATCTATAAACCATTCAATATAAAGATCCATTCTTTTAGATTTTCTTTTTGTTGTTTTTAGCAATTTTAGAGCGCGGTTTAATCTATCAGGGTGCATTTGCTTAAAAACTTTTTCTTGAAGTTCGGAGAGATTATCTTTAACATGTGTTTTTATCTCCTCTAAAATAACTTTGACTTTTTGCGCTCTTTCTTCTGTAATATCTTGATGAATTGCTTGTATATGTTGCGCAATTGATGTGTTTAAGTCATGACTTTGATCTATCGAAGTTTCTTGAGGACTTGATGCGGAGGTCGAAGAAGTTTGCTGTATTTCTAAGGGTAAATTATAAATTTCTCTTTGTTGTATGTTAAACAAGGACTCTAATCTCGACGGATCTTGTCGTACTTCGTTAAATTTTTCTTGAATTTCTTCTCGAGAATATCCCATGCTTAATAAATAAAACGCAGCGCTTGCTAATTGGTTTTCTAGTGCTTCTGAAGCGTTGTAATTACCACTACCAAATTGTTGTCTTAGTTGATCATCTGCTACCAAGCTAATTTTTCCTTCATTTATTTCATCGATCTTTAGATCATTTATTTTTGTAAGAATGTAGTCTACTTGTTCGCTTCCTAAATAGCTAAGACTCCCAATAGGACCAACTAAATAAGCAATTTTTTCCATCTTCTTTAATAGATCGGCTACATCGCTCTGAGATTTACCTTTTGTAACCATCAAAAAATGTTCCAAGAAGTTCTTATTAAATCCAGCAATGATTTTAACATTGTTCTCATCGAATTTATTAAGATGATCATCTAATCCATTGCCCTGAAAATCTGGAGGCAAATTAATATTATAAACCAACACATTATCTAAAATCATGTTGATATAATCAGATTTGTTCATGAGAGCGCTTATCGGTTAGAATTGTTAATCTAATTTTATTGATATTGTATTTATTGCAACGCAAAATTACTAAACTAATAAAATTTGTACAATAAATACTTTACATTATCAGATCATTTGATACTTTTTTGCCATTTTTCGAGCAAAATTCATTTGTTCTTTGGTCTCAAGACTGCATGGTCTGTACTTTCTTATCCATTTTACGGGGTCCATTGACTTGGGGATATAACCGTTCTTTGCACCCCATGCGACTAAGAATTGTCCAGTTCTTCCACAACCTGCAACACAATGAACTACAATTGATTCATTGTTTAACCCGTGTTTATCACAGATAGTTAAGAAAGTTTCGATTTGGCTTTCTGTAGGTAATCCGTAATCTGGAACATTTATATGATAGTAATTAAATATGTTAGGGATATCATTTCTATTATCAAATTCCGAACAATTGATTATAACAGAGATTCCTTCTTTTTTGTATCTTTCAAAAACCGACGGATCAGGCCACCAACTTGCTGCCATTTTTTCCTTAACAATCCAAGTAAATGGTTGTGTTCTTTTGGGCATCCCACCTTTAGGCCAATACCAAGGCTGAATATTTAATTACCTCTAACTTTCTATTTATTATTGTTCTTTAAATTCTAACAGTTTAACTAAAAGTTATTATTAGATAAAATTCCATCGATTAATTTAAGTCATTCGAAGAGATTTGTAGTATTTTTATATCATTATTTTAAATTTCTGATTTAATTAGAAAATAATTTTGCCACTAACAATAATAATAAAATAAGGAATAAGGAAAAAAAAAATTAATTGCTGTTTAATTTATGTCGCTTTTTAAAAAGAATTATTGAAACTAGGCAAATCATGCTTATTACAACATAAAGATCATATCCAGGAATAAAAGGCGGTGTTGGCTCTGGTTCTGGTGATGGGATTTGCACAATCACTTCGATACAATTTGATAGCATATCACCATAGGCGTTATGTGCGACAACAATAAAGTAATAGGTTCCATCAGTATAACCACTCAAAACAAGAGAAAGGTCGGTTATTCCATCTCCTAAAAGGCTTAAACCTCCATTGATTTCAGTGATATAACTAGAAGATTCATATACAGAGTAAGTAAGAGCTCTATCTGCACTTGTCCATGTTAAATCAAACGCACCATTATCATCGGGATTTCCCGCATTTGAGGATAATACGAAACTACCTGGTGGTTGGTTTTGCACAACAACTTCGATGCAATTTGATAGTGTATCACCATAAGCGTTATGTGCGACAACAATAAAGTAATAGGTTCCATCAGTATAATCACTCAAAGCAAAAGAAAGATCGGTTATAACATCTCCTAAAAGAGTTAAACTTCCATTGATTTCCGTAATAAAGCTTGAATATTGATACACAGAGTAATTAAGAGCATTATCTGCACTTTCCCACGTTAAATCAAAACTGCCATCATCATCCGGCGTTCCGGCATTAGATGATAATATAAAATCACCGGGTGGAATACCTACAACAACCTCAATGCAATTTGAAAGGGTACCTCCGTAATTATTATGAGCAACAACTATGAAATAATATATTCCATTAGTATTTATGCTTAAAGCAAGTGAAAGGTCGGTCGTTCCTTCTATTAAAAGAGTTAAACTTCCATTTATTTCCGTAATATTGCTTGAATATTGATACACAGAGTAATTTTGAGCTCTATCTGCACTTTCCCACGTTAAATCAAAACTGCCATCATCATCCGGCGTTCCTGCATTAGATGATAATATAAAATCACCGGGTGGAATACCTACAACAACTTCGATGCAATTTGATAGAGTATCACCATAAGGGTTATGTGCGACAACAATAAAGTAATAGGTTCCATCAGTATAACCACTCAAAGCTAGTGAAAGGTCGGTCGTTCCATCTCCTAAAAGGGTTAAACTTCCATTGATTTCAGTGATATAACTAGAATATTCATACACAGAGTAATTTTGAGCTCTATCTGCACTCGTCCAAGATAAATCAAACGCACCATTATCATCGGGAGTTCCCGCATTAGAAGATAGATCGAAAGGACCTGGTTGAGGATCAATAAAAAATCGTATGGCAAAATCATCAGTTAAATCGTTTAAGCCTTGATATGAATTATAATATTGTACATCCACACCCAAATTTAACCCACATGTATATCCACCACTTGTATAGTCAAGATAATCATAGTTAAAGATGATTTCTCCCGATTCATATAGGATAACTTCAAAAGATCCAATTAAATTTCCATTCCAATGTTCAATATTTTCCCATTCTGCTACCCAATAACTTCCAAATGATTCTACATAGATACTTCCTCCACCAGGGCGGTCTAAATCATCCCAAAATGGAGCGATTAAATAATCATTATCAGAGTCACCCGATGGAATTGGATCATTACTATAATCACTCGGAGAAGTATCTGTGAAACTAAGATACCCGTTTGCTCCTAAATAGATTGTTGAAAAGCTTTCATTGTAGAATAGAAAATCAAAAGGTAAAGATTGGGTCGAATAACCATCATCACTTAAAAAAAGTTCTGTCCCACCAGAAGCATCGATCCAATTATAACCATAATCTATCGTCATAGTATAATTTTGAAGAGAGCTAACTGTTATTAACTCAGTTACAATATTATTTATTATAATAGATTCATCAGGTATAGGTGGAGCATAAGTAGTGAAATTATAGGTTTCATATTCAATTGGAGTCCACATATAATTAATTGTATCATTCGTACCAACAGGTAAAATTGGAATAGTAGTTGAATTTACAAGTATGTCATCAAGGTATAAAAATAGATTAACATCAGTTTCATCATTTATGCCAGTGTTAGTAACAGTTGCATTTATTGTGTAAGTCTGTAAAATCTCTGGATTAGTTGGAACTTCTAATGACACACTCAAATCGTGTGCGATAATCGGAGATGATATAATTGCGTTTCCTTCGCCAGAAATGGCTTTAGCGACTAAATAATACTTTCCTGTTTCTGTTGCTGTATATAATATTGTTTCATCAGTTCCTAAGCCACTTGAAGCACTTGAAGCGACCATAATAGGTTCCCCTATTGAAGAAGGATTATTTGAGTATAGATGTAAATCGAAATCTGCCCCAACTGGAACATCTAAGGTAAAATTGTAACTTTTTCCATCAATAAGGTTTACGTAACAACCGAGCCCATGCTTATTAAAAGGATTATCCAAACTACTTGCGATCCAAGCATTTTTTGTGGAACCTAGAGCTAATTCTTGGGTATATGCCTCTATTGCTAAATCGATGTTAAGTCTTCCGTACCCTTCATGAACATCTTTTCCACCACGATTTAACTGCGGAGAGTATGTGCCACTATACGTTTCTCTTAATAATGGATAGGTTTCGGTAGCTGACATCAATAGTAATGCTTTAACTCTTTTGGCTTCTATACCAGTATAACTCCAACTTTGATGGCCACCCATAGCTTCAATTAATAAATTTGCGGCTCCTGCGACAGCTGGGGTAGACATTGAAGTTCCTTGTGCCCCCATCATATCATTTGCATATCCATCAGTTGGATATCCTCCTTCAGCATCGTTATCGTTAGTATCAGTAGAAAACATTTGTAAATCGTAGAAACTCCCACCAGGAGCAGTTATATCAGGTTTAACAGTATTGCCCGTATATGATAATCCACCTTGACTACTATAAGAAGTTATTTCGTCATAGATATTCATTGCGGCTACAGTTATTACATTGTCGGCATCTCCAGGAGATCCTATATTATTCCCTACTGGCCCACTATTTCCAGCTGAAACAACCGTAACGATCCCTTCCTCAACGGCATTATTTACAGCATTAATGACACTAGTCACACTTCCACCATATCCGAGGCTCATTGAAATTGTAGTTATATTGTATATAGCTTTATTCATAGTTATCCATTCTAGCCCAGCGAGAATGTCTGAAGTCGAACCGGAACCCGTAGAGTCAAGCACTTTTACACCTACAAGGTGTGTATCTGGTGCCACTCCCTTCCATGGATCTCCGCTACTGAAGAGGGGAGGGTTAAAAGGCCAATGCATTTCACTTCTAAACCTGACCTTGAAATCACTTACATAACCGTCACCAGTATTATCTATAAGAGCCATATTAAATCTGAAAGAATAGAGTCCAAGATCGCTACTTGTTGCTGTGTACGTAAGATTATGAGTCCAAGAGTCGGAGGTTACTTCATGCGAATCTACTATAGTTTCTCCATAATAAAGATAAGCCCAAAAATCAACATCATCAGGACCAGGTGTAAAATCTTCAAATTCGCAATCAAGTTCTATCAAACCAGGGTCAGTAACATTAAATCTTGCCCAATTTGATAGAAGTGTTTGTTCTGGTACACTACTACCAGTATAATCCCATTCATACGCAGCAGTAGCAACAGTTCGCCCAGTTCCGTCGTAATTGGGACTACCCTCTCCAGTTGCAATTCCTGAACAGTGCGAACCATGACCATTATCATCGTAGGGGTAGGTTAAGCTATTCACTTCATCCCTCCAACCCACGATTTTGTTGTTAAAATCCCCGTCAGAATATCCCGGGGTGAAAAAATTGTGTGAGTCATCAATCCCAGTATCGATTACTGCAATTGAGCTCCATTCATCTCCTGTATAAGATAGCGTATTCCAGACATAGGGACGAAGATTCATATTTCGTGAGGCATAGTAGAGATTTGCTTCGAAAATACCATCTTCTTCAATAAGAAATGGAACATCTTTATCCAATAAGATACTATAAAATTGATTTAATCCATCATAATCAATAGCACCTGCAAAACCATTAATAGCTAAATCATATTTTGATTTAATTTTTCCTCCTAAGTTCTCAAAAAGAGAATAAATTGAGTCGATATCCCCTTCAGGGAAATGTATAACAACAGGGATATGTTCATATGAGATCCTCTCTAATTTCTGATTTTCATTCCCAAAAAATCCATCAATGATATCTTCTTTAGACAAGATTTTTTTATCATTACTCTCAGCTCCTTTAAAATCACCTTCTTTTAACAGAGAATTTAACTTATCTTCAAACTGATCATTAATTCCATTATTGTTTTGATCAGCTTTTAAGATAGTTTCTTTCCACTCCTTGATATTAGATTTATCAAACATAGATGGATTAAATTGCCAGTCGTTAAGGTTAAATTCCATCTCATCATTGGTAGTTAAAGAATTACTACTTCCAGATTTGTAAAAAGCATTTATAGAGCCTAAAGAAGAGAATATTAAGAGTGCTATATATAATAACAAAAACGTTTTTTTCTTTTTTTTTAAATTCAAATATCTCATTTTAAATTTCGCCTATTATCAGTTTTAAGAAATTTAATTAAAAGATTAAGGATGAAAATCTTTTTCCTAATATTTAAATTTATTCTAATAAATGATAAAAATTATATTGAGAAGATAAATGTAGATTATACAAAAATAACAATTTATAGTAGTTAATTCTAAAATTATAAATAAATATCATTAAAGTTTTTGTTTAAAAATGGTAAATTATAAAAATTTAACACCTTTCAACTTAAGACATTATCCTATTGTTCCTTTAGTAGGAGTAGGCGTTCTGTTGGTTCGAGATAATTCGTTATTACTCGTTAAACGAAAATTCAATCCTGATGCGGGATATTGGTCGATTCCAGGAGGGCACTTAGACCTTGGTGAAAGCGTACAATCTGCTGCCGAAAGAGAGGGTTTTGAAGAAACGGGTTATAAGGTGAAGGTTACAAAATTAGCCGGCATAATAGATAAAATAATATACGATGATACCGGGAAGATCGAATACCATTATGTTTTGATTAATTATTTCGTAGAACAAACGGAGAGCGATCTAAATCGACTACCTATACCAGATTCTGATGCCTTAGACGCTAAATTTGTGCTTTTTGATGAATTAAAAAATTATAAATTAACGGATTCACTAATAGAGCTTTTAACACAATTGAAAATAGGTTATTAGCAGGTTAAATTTCATTATTTCTAAAATCTTGGCATAATCTTATTACTCTCATCACAAAAATGTAAAACCTTAAATAAATACAGACTTAATTATCTTATACCCGAAATCTAACAATAAATCTTAAAATAAATCAAAAGAGGTGGTAGTTATTACATTACTTTTTACAAGAAGTTATTTCCCTCCAGACCAAGGTAGTAAAGTAGGAAAGAAATATATAGATTGGTTAAAGGACAATCCCCCAGATAAAACAGTAGATAAGACGCTTTGTCTTGCAGTGTTATCAACTGAGGACGGAAATGTTATGGTTATAGGTATTGGTGAAATAGGTAAAGGAAAAGAAAAGGAAGCACTGGCAGCAGCTACTAAGCAAAGTTTGTTTTTAGCGAGGGAAGTTGAAGGTTTTAAATACAAAATAGAAGTTGTTCTTGATTTTACTGAGGCTTACAAGATCATAGGAATGGAAGCTCCAGATGTATAAATCCATTTTAATGGATTAGCAATGAAAGATTTGAAACATTTTAATCATTAACATAACTTTTTTTTTCATTTTTTATTAAAAGTATTTTTTAATGAATTCTCCTATTTTATTGATCCCTTCTGTACCTTCTGGTGCTATAACAGCAAACGCTTGAAACATGTGAATCATATCCTCCCAAATATCTAACTGCACTTCAACATCTGCCTCTCTAGCTCGTTTTGCTAATCGAGTGGCATCGTCAAGTAGAATTTCTGCGCTTCCAACTTGAATACAGAGCGGTGGAAGTCCCTTGAAATTGGCGTATAAAGGCGATGCGAATGGATTTTTTGGGTCAGCTTTTCCTAAATACAATCTCGCATCAAACATTAATCCATCTGGGGATACGAAGGGATCTTCGTGAAGCTTAAGTTTCATTGAATCTCCAGTTAACGCTAAATCTGTCCAAGGTGAAAGACAAACCGCAGCAGCAGGTAATGGAACTCCTTGATCTCGTAATTTTACAAGAGTAGCAATTGTTAAACCACCACCAGCAGAATCTCCAGCAATAATTAAATTTTTGGGATTATACCCCTTACTATTGATTAGCCATTCATAAGCACTAATCGAATCTTCTAGAGCGGCGGGAAAGGGATGTTCTGGAGCTAATCGGTAATCTAATATCAGCACCCTTGTTTTTGAGACTTTAGAAATTCTTTGTGCTAAATCTTGATGGGAAGTAATCGAGCCTTCGATATACCCACCTCCATGTAAATACAATATCGCACGATCTTTAGCAACCTCTGGTGTAATCATCCAAGCAGCGGGTACTCCGCCAGCATCAACATTTTCTAATTTAGTATCTTTAAAAAGAGGTGCTAATCGGGCCAGTTCTACCAATCCAACACGACTTTCTTCTACTCTTTTCTTTATCTCCTTCTCTCTATTTTCTTTTAGAATCTTTATAACACTTTTCATACCTCTACTTACCACGTGGTTTCACCTACTAACGGAATTTCAATAAAATTCAATAACTTTAATGATAGTAGTTATATCTAATTCTATAAAAATATTATTGGATGGGTGATTTATTATTTTTTATTAAACAAAACAATTTAATTCAAATATTATTAATTTGTATTAGATATTTGAAATTTTATTATAAGTAAAAGCATAAAGTAATTACGAGAAGGTCCAAAGATTTGTCCACATTAATGAAAATCGCTCAAGATGGCAAAATAACCAAAGAAATGGAATCTATTGCTAAAAAAGAGCAAATAGATGTTGAATTTATCCGTAAAGGAATAGCAAAAGGACGAATTATCATACCAAAATCAAACCGACGCGATACCGAACCTATAGGTATAGGTGAAGGTTTGCTAGTAAAAATAAACGCTAACATTGGTTCCAGTAAACGAGTATGCGATATTGAAGAAGAATTAGAAAAAGCGAAGATAGCTGTAAAGTTTGGGGCCGATACAGTTATGGACTTAAGCACTGGAGTAACTGAAGAAGATGTTATTAGCATTCGAAAAAAGATATTAAACGAGATTGGAGTACCAATAGGGACAGTCCCGATCTATCAATCAGCATTAAGATCGTTAGAGAATAAGGGAGCAATTATAAATTTTGATGAGGACGATCTTTTTAATGTGGTGGAAGAACAAGCTAAAGAAGGAGTGGACTTCTTTACAATCCATGTTGGCGTCACGAAAGAGATTATTAATTATCTGAAAGACCATCCGAGAACAGCAGGAGTAGTATCTCGTGGAGGAACT
The DNA here is from genome assembly GCA_030615235.1 of Promethearchaeota archaeon. Classification (GTDB taxonomy): domain Archaea; phylum Asgardarchaeota; class Lokiarchaeia; order Sigyniarchaeales; family SOKP01; genus SOKP01. The sequence continues at coordinate 94 of JAUWZR010000027.1, read as the reverse complement.
TTTTTAGCAGCTTGGATTTTAGAGAATGATTTAGAAAATCCGTTCAATCATAATTACGATTATTTGTTAGATATGGCTAAGGAGTATGATTTTA
>JAUWZR010000141.1 GCA_030615235.1 Promethearchaeota archaeon | reverse complement strand
TAGAAAAGATTTCAATCTCTTGTTCGAGCTTTTTGATACTAATGAAGTCATATTGAGAGCGTGGAGTTTTCTTGGTTTGCATCATGTTTTGGAGGAAACTTCTGTTTATGAAGAGGAAAGAATAAAAAGAATTCAAGAGATCATATTAGAAGTTTTAAATGATAGTAGAGAAATTAGCTATTATGGTGATTCAGTTGAACTTCGAACCTCGCTACGCGAACACCATGTTAGGAGAATTTGCGAATTAAACAAAAAATTAAGCTTCAAACCCGCTTTTGAGTATTGTTTATCTTTTGATAAAATGACAGACAGTGTGGTTTCTGATCTGATTGAAAATGTAGTTTCTAAAACTGCTGCCCTAAATGTAGAATCGTTAATTTTAAGACTCGCTAATAACACAAGCATAAGGGAGTTTCATCTCAAAAATCAAATAGTTAAATCATTCGAAAACCTTTATCAAGAAGGAGATGTTAACAAATTAAATGAAATCACAAGTCTCTTTAAATCTTACCTAACTCAAATAAAAAAAGTCAAGATTACAGACCAAGAATTCTTAAAAAATGTAAAATCACTTCAAGAGAGCATTTTCAGGGTTGGTGCGATACTAGGACTATCACTTGAGGAAGAAACTCTCGAATTTGTGAATTCCTTAAGATTTCCATATGGTTCTTTATATCTTATTGCGAAGAGATATTATAATAACGACAAGTTGTTATCAATTATCTTGAGAAAATTGGAGGAAAGCGAAAACCCTAATTTCATATCAGAAATTCTAAAGGCAATTTTGGTACTAAAGGATAAAATTGAGAATTGGGAAAAGATAATCATAGAAAATGTAAAAAATTTTCAGATCGTTGATGGGAGTCTCATTAATGACATGCAGGAATCAAATCTCATCGACCAAGAATTGATCGTGAATTTACTAAATGAGGGGGATAAATGGTCATTGGAATTTATTCGAGAGGCTCTCATTGATAACCCAGAAATGCTTGAGCAATGGCAAGATGTTAAAAATGAATTCATAAAAATTCTAAAACTTACTACAGCAAAAACTTCAGATGAAAAAAATGCACTTTTGAAAAAGAAAGAGATGATCCTCAAGGTAATTATAGATTTACAAGTCGAAGAACTAGTAAATTTTTGCTTAGAAAATCTCCAGAGTTTAGAGGATAAAAATCTAAAAAAACTTGCAGTTTTTTCTATTCTTAAGTTCGGAGAAGAAAGCCTTATGTTAGAATTGAAGGAGTTAATGAAGAAAGATGCTGATTTAGCAAAATTAATCTTAAAATTTATAGATTATTTAGACAGAAATGAATGGAAATTCTTCTATTGAGTTATTAAATTGATCAAAGTTAGATTGAAATTTTAAATCATTCAATTTTAAGAGCCCTATGATTTGGCTCCCAGTCTAGAGTTTGATGCTCAAAATATTGTTTATACAGCATAGCATATTTTCCTCCTTGTGTGAGCAAAGAATTATGATTACCCTCTTCAACAATTTGCCCTTTTTCCATCACGATTATCCGATCGGCATTCACTATAGTTGAGAGCCTATGAGCAATTATTATAGAGGTTCGATTAGATAAAAGTTCTTCTAAAGCCTCTTGAATAATTGCTTCAGTATACGCGTCAACGCTTGATGTGGCTTCGTCAAGTATAAGAATCTGCGGATCAGTCAAAATAGCTCGAGCAAAACTTACTAGTTGCTGTTGACCTACCGACAGTCCCTTACCCCTCTCACCAATCTGTGTTTGCAGCCCTTCCGGTAGGTATTCGATTAGTTCTTCGAGGTGCACAGTTTTAATTACATTCCGGAGATCTTCTTCTGATGCTTCTTGTCTGCCATATCTAATATTTTCTTCTATAGAACCTGAAAATAAAAAAACATCTTGTTGTACATTTCCTATATTTCTTCTCTAAGAGTGTAAAGACATATCCCTAATGTTAATTCCATCAATTTCAATTGATCCCCCTTGAAACTCGTAATATCGAGCTAAAAGAGATACTAATGAAGTTTTCCCAGACCCAGTGTGTCCTACAATAGCTAATTTTTCACCCTTTTTAATATGTAGATTTAATCTATTAAATACCCATTCACCTTCTCTATAGCAAAAATCGATATCTTTGAAAATAATTTCTCCTTCCAAAGTACCGACATCAGTTGCGTTTGGGTTTTGTCTTACATTAGGCTCAGCATCGAGAATATCTAATATTCGCTCATATGCAGCCATTCCTGAGCTAAGTTGAGGGAAAAATACGGAAAGAACCATTATAGGACGGAAAAATTTCTGAAGATAAAGGATAAACATAAAAATTGTTCCGGGATTAGTTATACCTTGAAAGACAAATTGACCTCCAAAAAAAATGATGACAATGAGCGTAATAGAAGCAATTGTTTCCAGCAGAGGTCTCCACATATGAGTTACGGATGTTATTCTAAACCCAGCTTTAAAATATTGCCTATTAGTTTCTTGAAATTGCCTCGAAACCGTAGATTCCTGTCCATAACTTTTACTTACGTGTATACCTTCTATTGATTCTACCATAGCAGCATTTACACTGCCAATTGCTTTTCTGTAAGCTCTACTTACAATCTTAACTAACCGCCTGAGCGACAGAACTAATAAAAAGATGAAAGGAATGGCAATCAATGTTATGAGAGCTAATGTCAGATTTAGCCATAGAAGCATTCCAAAAGTCAATACACTTATAAGAAGGTTGCCGAGAGTATCCGCTAATAGGAGCGTTGTATTCCCAAAATCTAACGCATCGTTAGAAACTCTAGTATTTAGTTTACCGCTCAGATGTTTATCGAAAAAGCCCATGTCTTGCTCTTGTAATTTATCAAAAATATTCATTCGGAGCTTTTCCAAAAAATAAGGAACGAATTTTCCTATTTCTTTACGCCGTAAGAAAAACATTGTCCAAAGGAGAATAGAAAGAATAAAGTATAGCCCCCCTACTCCCAATATGATCAGAAGATTACTATTTATACTAGAAAGTTCGTCAATTGCAATTCCAATTAAAAGAGGATTTACAGTTTCAGCTATCGTAGTAATGAAGATAAACAATGAGATTAGGACTATGCTTTTTCTAAAAGGTGCAACACCCTTAATATACCTGACCAGTAGTTCACGATCGGAATATTCTCGTTTCTGTTCCTCATTGGTCATCCCTGCATAAAGTCCCAAAATGATACCTCGTTAAGTGTTATGTGTTTTAAAATCTGATAAAGACACTCGTTTCCCAAAAATTCGTCTGTAATCTTCAGATGATTGGAATAATTCTGAGTGATTTCCTTCCGCAACAATTCTTCCATGCTTGAGAACTAAAATTTTATCAGATGTCCGTATAGTGTGAAGGCGATGAGTTATTATTAAAGTAGTTCTGTTTTTTATTATATTTTCCATCGCTCGCCCAATCTTCTCCTCCGTTTCACTATCAATTGCAGAAACAGAATCGTCAAGTATTAGCATGGCAGGATTAGTTAAAAAAGCTCGAGCAATAGCCACCCGCTGTTTCTCTCCTCCTGAAAGCCGCGTACCTCTCTCACCTACAACAGTATTGTATCCATCTGAGAAATTCTGCACAAAATCATCAACTTGGGCAAGTTTTGCTATGTTAATTATTTCGTCGTATTGAGCATTTTGGTTTCCAAAGGCGATATTTTCAAGTATAGTTTGTGAGAACAAGTAGATGTCTTGCTCTATATAGCCAATATTTCTTCTTAGTTCTTCAAGGGGATAATCCTGAATGTTTTTTCCATCCAATAAAATGGCCCCCAGTTTTGGTTCATAAAGGCGGAGCAATAATTTAGCTATCGTTGTTTTGCCACATCCTGTAGGACCAACAAGAGCGACCTTTTGGTTCGGATCGATAGTAAAATTGAGATTTTTCAGAACAGCATGCCGATTTTTTTCTCCATTTTCATATGCAAAAGTTACATCTCTAAATTCTATTTTTCCTTTGAACTCCTTCGGCCATTTTTGGTTCTCAATCCGTTGATCCTCGCTATTTTCATCGGATAATGCTGTGAACAAGCGTGAACAAGCCGCAAACCCGCTCATCATATCATTTGTAGCCCACCAAATAAGGTTAGTTGGATCAACAAGAGTTATCAAAAGTAGATTCGTAGCGGCTAATTCTCCAATGGTTAATGAATTCTGGAATACAAATACAAGACTTAAAATTAGTGAAATTCCGATGGTTATGTAGAGAATTAACATAGGAAAATACTTTGCTTGCACTCTATATTCTCCGATGGAGTTATCTCTAAAAGCGTTTACTGCTTTCTTAAACTTTTTACGTTCTAAACCTTCCGCAGCAAAAGATCTGACTACAGAAGCACCCGTTATACTATCTTGTAATACAACTGCTAAATTTGAATGTTTTCTTAACCTTTTAGCAGCAAACGGCGCAATTTTTCTGCGATAATGCAAAATAAAATAAATGTAAAAAAAAACAAAAGGAATACATGCTATAGCTAATCTTATATCGAGCGTAGTAATAAGGAAGAGCAAAGTTATTGCCACTTGAAAGAATGGATAGAAAAAAAAACTTCCGTGGGAAATCATCGTATTGATTATTCGTACATCATTGGTTGCAAGGGCTTGTAAATCCCCAGCTTTAGCGTTATCGTGATATCTTAAAGGTTTATGCTGGATAGTCTCAAAAAACTCTTGTCTCATATTTTGCTCGGTTTTCAAACCAAGATAGTGGCCGGTCATCATCGTTCCATAATCCGTAGCATTACGGATGACATAAATTGCTAACCCCATAATAAGGAGCGTTATGAATTTATCGTAATCAAGAGCAATTAGAGCGTCATCCACAATCTTGCCGATAATTATAGGTATGAGAGTTCTTGTAAAAGTAACAATTATAATCCCTATTATAACAAACAATATCAAGAATTTATTTTTGTAAAGATGGTGAAGGAGCCAAGTTTTATAACTTTTGTACTTCTTTTTCTCTAAATTCATAAAGGCTAACCTCTACCAGCTTTATACGTGACGAATAAACATGCTCTAAATGAAATAACTTCTCAGTCTAATAATAAAATGAGTAATAACTTAAAAAGCCCAATAAACGCTTTTTTTACCATTCCTTGTTTATAACATTAATTGGATTACACTTAAAAAATTTGTAACAAAAATGTTAAATATCTAAAAATAGTCTTATCTTTATCGACATTAGTTAACCTACTTCGACATCCATTTTCTTACGCTCTTCAAGCAAAACATCAACAACAGAAGGATCGGCTAAGGTCGTAACATTACCAATTTCTGTGCCCGAAGCTATGGCTTTCAAAATCCTGCGCATAATCTTACCACTTCGCGTTTTAGGCAAGGCGTCAGCAAATTGAATTACATCCGGCTGAAACACGGGACCAATCTCTTGTCTAACATGCATTCGAATCTCTTTCGATAATTTCGCTGATTTTTCAATTCCACCCATTAATGTTACGAACGCCCAAATAGCTTGCCCCTTTATCTTATGCGGGAAAGGTGCCACAGCAGCTTCTGCTACCTTTGGATGACTCACTATAGCAGATTCTACTTCCATTGTTCCTATACGGTGCCCGGATACTTTAATAACATCGTCCAATCGACCAAGTATCCAATAATAACCATCATCATCTCGTCGTGCTCCATCACCAGTGTAATAATATCCGGGGTATTTTTCGAGATAAGTAGATTTAAATCTCTCTGTATCGCCCCAAACATCTCTTAACATTCCTGGCCATGGTTGTCCTATCGCGAAATAACCACCTTCGTTTGCTTCGGTGATCTCGTCGCCTTCCAAATCGAAAATTATGGGTTTAATACCAAGGAAAGGCAAGCAACATGATCCAGGTTTTGTTGGAGTTGCAGTAGCTATGGGAGTCATGATAAAACCTCCCGTTTCAGTTTGCCAGTAGGTGTCTACAATCGGACATCGTTCTTTTCCCACAACTCTATGGTACCAAGTCCATGCCTCTGGGTTTATCGGTTCTCCTACGGTCCCCAGAACTTTTAAAGAGCTTAAATCGTGTCTATTTACGGGTTCATCACCGTGTCTCATAAGAGCACGTATGGCGGTTGGAGCTGTATAAAATTGGTTAACCTTGTGGCGTTCCACAATATCCCAAAATCTATCGACATCGGGATAAGTCGGTACGCTTTCAAACATTAGAGTTGTCGCTCCATTCGCTAAAGGACCATATACAATATAACTATGACCCGTTATCCAACCTATATCTGCCGTACAATACCAAATTTCGCCTTCCTTGTAGTTGAATACGACTTTATGAGTAAAAGATGTATGAAGAATATAACCTGCTGTTGTATGGTTAACGCCTTTAGGTTTTCCGGTGGTTCCGCTTGTATAGAGTATAAATAAAGTATCTTCCGAATCCATTTGTTCGGGTTCGCATTCCTCACTCATGCCATCTATAAAGTCGTGGTACCAAATATCTTTATCAGTGTGAGGAACCTCGTTCCCTGATCGCTTAACGACAATAACATGTTCAATTGTTGGCACTTTATCTATTATTTTTACGACATCAGCCATTTTAGGATAAGTTTTACCAGCCCTTAAGGTTTCATCGCTTGTAAACAATAAGCGCGAATCAGAGTCTTCAATTCTATCTTTGACAGCTTCTTTTGAGAAACCACCGAAGACGATGGAATGAATGACACCAATTCGAGCGCAAGCCAGCATAATAATAGCTAATTCAGGAATCATTGGCAACCATATTGTGACTCTATCACCCTTCTTAAGTCCTTTACTTCGCATAGCGTTAGCGACTTTACTTACTTCTTTTAAAAGTTCGTTGTAAGTAAATTTTCTTACTTGGCCGGGCTCGTCTGCTTCCCATATGATTGCAACACGATCAC
>JAUWZR010000210.1 GCA_030615235.1 Promethearchaeota archaeon | reverse complement strand
CTTATTTCCAAATTTCTTCTTATAAACCAGTAACACGATTCCAGTCATTATTAAAAATCCGGATATAAATAGCGTTATTATATCCCCCTGAGTTGCGTCAAATTCTTCTGTTATTACAAATTTAAACAGGAAATATAATGGGATAGCAGTTATAGCGGTTCCAATCGTGGCATAAATTAACCAGTTTCTCTTCTTTATATCACTTCCATCAACTTCAAACTTTCCTGGTATTACGGATTTAATGATTTGAATATAATCCTTTCTTAATTTTATCAAAACCGCGATGGCAGTTCCTAAATGCACCCAAATACTTAAACTAAAAGCTTTTTCAGGAGGAATACCAAAAAAATTAATTGAAACCATCATAACTTGCCCTGAAGAAGAAATAGGCAGCCACTCAAATAATCCTTGTAGTATTGCTAATATTATATATTCAATCATATAAATCACTCAAATCTTTTCATTCCTTCAATTATACAATGTTCTATCTCATCACGAGCCTTTCGAAAGCCTACAAAACCTTTCATAGAAGGATCCTCAATATCTCCATTTTCCCCTGCAAATTCTCTTAATGTAAAAATAGCCTTGTTCTCTAGCTTAAAATGATCATAGATTTCTTCTTTGTGTTTCTCTGTTAAGGTGAGAATTAAATCCGCTTCTTGCATTATTTCAGGATGCTTTTTTAGGTCTACTGAAAGAGAATCATCTGAAAGATGAATACCAATTTCCTTCATAACTAATTTCGCATCTAAAGAAATGAGCATCCCATCTCTAGCGTTTGAAGCGATACCACCGGAAGATACAGAAACATCCATTCCATTACGGGAAAAGAAATCTCTGAGAAATCCTTCAGACATCCTACTTCGAGCCACATTGACACTACAAACTACTAGTATGTGAGAATAAGGAAAATTCATCGATACTTTAGAAAATTCTTTTTCTTAATAATTAGTTTTTGGAATGATCCAGTCAAGAAAAAAATTCAATAATTTCTCGCAAATTTAGTAAATAATCTTGTCTTTCGTAGCAAATTTTATTCCTTTGTTCCTCATGTGCTGAAGAGATTTAGAGATGTTTCCAGGAGGTAAATCTATACCTCTAGTTAAATTTACTAAAAAATAAATCTCAAAACCAAAATCTAGTCCATCTAAAGCAGTATAATAACAACAATAGTCCAAAGCTAATCCACAAATAAAAATTCTTTTAATTTTCAAGGAATTAAGGTAACCTTTAAGTCCAGTTTCAGATTTTTTATCATTTTCAATAAAGCCTGAATAACTATCTACCTCCGGATTAAATCCTTTACGGATTATGGCGTGAGCAAGATCAGTATTCAATTTATCATGAAACTGTGCTCCTTTAGTTCCTTGTACACAGTGATCTGACCATAACACCGGTCCAATACCATCAGAATGATATTCAACACCTGGATTTTTATTATTGTAGCTACTAGCAAACGATTTATGACCTTTTGGATGCCAATCTTGTGTTAATATAATCTTTCCATTTTTTTTTTTAAAAATTTCAGATATCTGATTTATACTATCAATTATTTGATCGCCCTCTTCGACAGGTAAAGCCCCACCCGGCATAAAATCATTTTGCATATCAACAATAAGCAATGCATTAGTATTACCAATATGCATATTTTTTTTATAATATAGTTTCTCAATACTCATAACATTATGATAAAAGCAAGAAAATTAAAATTTTATCACAAAAAAAATATAATTGAATAAAATTTTTAATAAAACTAAGCATTTGACATGAAATTCTTTTTCGAGAAATCTAATATTAATTAATAAAAATTTATTTGCGAGAACTCATTATAATTTATTGCTTTATTCTTTTTTGCGCTTGTAGTATAGTGGTAATATGCTGGCTTCCCAAGCCAGTGTCCCGGGTTCAATTCCCGGCAGGCGCATTTTATAAAATTAATTCCTCAACAAAAAACATCTATACTCATAATAGTTTAAACCTCTTAAAACTAATACCAACCTTCAGTTTCCTGGTATTCAATATAATATATGGCCTTAGAAACTTTTCCACATTTTTTACAATAATACGGGATATAGAGGTAAATATCTTTGATATATTCCTTTTTCGGCATTATTTCTGCAGATTGGCAATGAGGACAAATATCTGGAGTATAAATAATCTTTTTTTTCATATTCAAAATCGATATTTTTATCACATCTCAAACTTTACATTTTTATCTCATATATAATTTCTCAATTTTTTAATTAGATATCAAACGAATGAATTTTTTTATCAAAATTTTATTTCCTTCAAGTAAAATGTTTTTCAATTAATGATTCAAGATTTCTCCAATTTCCCGTCACTGAACAAGATTCTTCTATATTTTCAACAAGATTGTGATAATGTTTATCAAATTGTTCAATGAGGTTGAGAAGTTTTTGATGAAAAATTGTCAGGTTTTCTTTTGCAATTAAGGCAAATATAATTTGGTTTGTTGTATCCATTTCAAATATTATTTTACGATCTCCATGATCTATAATCTTTATGAACTTTTCACCATGAACGACCTCTTTTAAAATAGTAAGCATTCCAACCAAACTACCTGAGATTAAAACAGAATCGTTTCTATTCTCGTCTTCCACGAAAGGATAATCATAGAGTAGAATTCCTGAATTATAAAAGATATACATATGTAGCAATAAGTCTGTCCAGTTAATTATCGGTAATCTGATAATAAATTTTGATCCTTCGTTTCTCCCCTCAGATTCAATAATAATTTGACCTCCATGTAATTCGATAATTTCTTTTGCAAAATATAATCCAAGAGAAGAATTTTTTTGAGTTCTTTTATGTTTGGGAGAAAGCAGATTTTTCTTTTCTTTTTCCTTTAAATTTATATCTTTATTTTTTAGTATAATTTCCGCAAAGGCGTTATTTTGGTGTAAGGATATAGAAAGCTCACTTTTTTTAGGAGCTTTATTAATAATGTGAAACAAGATATCTTTAATCACTTGTTTTATTAAATGCTTATCAATTTCAGAGTACAAATCCTCAACTAAATCTAAATTCAATGTAAAATTGTGCTTTTTTATTTTTATCATTGTCTCATCTACAGATTCACTAATAATTTCAACTAGACTCTCAATTTGTTTTTTTAACTTTGTTTTTTCAGTTTCTATTCTAGAAATGTCGACTATTCGCCCAACTAAAGCCATAGATTTTTTACCTCCTTTTTTTATCATTTCTAGAAGTTTTATAGCGTTTTGGTCTAATTTGTCTTTATATGAATCTAAAAGTGTCTGTGATGCATCAAACATATCATTTAATGGTGCTTTCATTTCTTCTGATGTTTGAGCGGTTAATTGTTTTTTCATATCATCAATTTTCCTTAACCGTTCGTTCTCCTCTCTAATGATATTGTCTACCAATTTCCTTTCAGTTATATCTTTCATAAAAACTTGAACAAATTTTTCATTCCTAAATTTTAAAGAGGAGAAAATAACCTCAACTACAGAACTTTTACCTTTGTGATCTACAAATTCAAACTCTATAATTTCACTCAAGTCCAAGTTAATAACATTATAAATCAACTCATCACAAGAATCTATGACTTCTTTGGATTTTGGAAAGAGATCAAAAAAATTCTCTCCAATAAATTCTTCTTTTGATCTATTTATATATAATTCAGCGGTAGTGTTACAATCATAAATATTCTTATTCGCTTCAAGTAAAAATATCGAAAATTGAAGATTTTCGATAAAATTTCTAAGTAATTCTTCTGAATCTTTAAAGGAATGTTCAATTCTTTTTTTATCTGTAATATCTCTAATGACATCTATAATTGCTAGTTGTCCATTAAAAGAAAAAACAGAAGAATTAATGCATTCAAAAATCTTTTCTTCCGCCATATAGGGGTTAGCATATGGCGTTTCAAATTTACTTTCTGTATTGTAGTTTATTTTATTAAAACAACAGGATTCACATATTGTATTTTTATTCATCATTACCTCGAAACAAATGTTTCCAATCTGATTATTTCCAAATTCCTCCTCAGCTTTCTTATTCATATATAATATTTTCATATCTTTTGAGATAATAACAATTAGATCATTAACATTTGATAAGATAAAATTTAATAATTCCTCAGATTCTTTTATTTTATTCTCTTGTTTCTTAATTCTAGTGATGTCCCCTTCTATATGTTCTTTCAGCATTCCATTCTCCAACATAATTATTGTGTAATATTTAAATCTAATCCATTCATTAGTTCATTAATATTTGGAGGCTCAGCAAACTCAAATAAAATTATGAATTTACTTCCTTTAGTATAATCTCCTTCAAT
>JAUWZR010000166.1 GCA_030615235.1 Promethearchaeota archaeon | reverse complement strand
TTGAGAATTTGAATCCATACGTCAACAAGTATGAACCTCAGATCGCTGACCCAAATTCACCCCATAGAATATTGCCAGGATTAGAATCCTATATGAAATACCAAGACGATTACTATTTCTTGTTCTCAGATACTGACGTTGCAACTCTTTATCTGCGAAAGGATTGGTTAGAAGATTCAGTTAATAAAAGCAAATTTAAGAGTAAATATGGTTATCCTTTGGATAAACCAAAGACCGTGGAAGAATGGAGAGATCAGTTGGAATTTTTCCACAATCCTAAGGAAGAACGTTACGGAATGGCTATGAGCTGGGGCCTGGATGAAACCGCATTCGACTTCTATCCTAGATTCCTGTCCCAAAAAATAGCATTCTTTGATGATGAAATGCATCCCAATATCAATTCGCCGGAAGCAGTGAAAGCTCTGGAAGAGATGAAAGATACCTTAAAATATGCTATGCCTGGAACACTTGAATTTGATTTTGCAAGAGCGCTGGAAGCATTCGCTGGTGGGAAAGTCTACTCTACTTTAATAATGACCTGGGCTCAGGCGGCATTTGAAGATCCAGAAATATCTAAAGTGGTAGGTAAAGTAACGTATGCTCCACATCCCGGAAGGATGATTGATGGGGAATTAATAAGTCCTCAACCCCAATACTGGGGGTGGGGCTATTCTGTATCAGCTTATTCTAAATACAAAGAATTGGCCTATCTTTACAGCCAATGGATGAGTGGTGCAGCAATGAACGCTCGGGTTGCACTCACTCCAGGGGGATGGTACGATGTGGCTAAGGCGAGCAACTATGATGAAACACAGTTCCCTGGGATTCGAAGGAAGAACGGCGGCATATACATGGATGAATGGATGGAGAATCAAAAATGGCAAGTCGCACACTGTTTCCCAGCAATAGCTATGAGAGGGGGGGCAGAATATAGTGGAGTTCTCCTCGAAGCTGTTTCAGGAGTGCTTAAAGGAGCGCAAAAACCAAAATCAGCTTTAGACGATGTTGCAGAGAAGTGGGAAGAAATAACAGAGAGATATGGAAGAGAAGAACAAATAGAGTCTTGGAATAACTTGAAAGCTATGTATTCCCCTGCTGTGCAGAAATGGCTCGGATTCTAGGAATTAAGTTAACAAAGCCCACCAAGCGGTTGACACGTGAATTACGGTAAATATCCACAATATCGCAACTGTCAACGTTTGGTGGGCTTTTTAGTGTCAATTTTTGCTGAACCTTATCAATAAGCAACTAAAATCCCTCTTTAATGGAGAAATATTTTTCCCATGCCTGCATTGGTCCTGAATAATATCTCCAAAAGATATGGAGATGTCCAAGCATTAGATGGCATAAATCTACAAATCCAAGACGGAGAGTTTTGTGTAATTGTTGGACCATCCGGTAGTGGAAAAACTACCTTACTTAATATAATCGCTGGTTTCACTAAACCAGATGATGGAGAAGTAACAGTAGATGGTAAACCCTATAACCAACTATCTCCCAGGGATAGAAATATTGGAATGGTCTTTCAAGATATTGGTCTTTTTTCTCATTTGACTGTTAGAAAAAACATTTCTTTTGGTTTAGAGATCAAGAAGAGTAGTAAGAAAGATATAGACAAACGTGTAGAAGAAATAGCTGATAGATTAAAGATTAGAAAGCTTCTAGACAAGAAGGTGAGGTTGCTTAGCGGAGGAGAAGCCCAAAGAGTGGCCATTGGCAGAACTCTTATTACCAATCCTTCGTTTTTCTTGTTCGATGAGCCTTTGGGCAATTTAGATGCTAATTTAAGGGTGGAAATGTTAACTGAAATAAAGAGGTTACATCTACATTTGAAGAAGACATTTATTTATGTAACTCATGACCAGGAACAAGCCCTATCTGCTGCCAGCAGAGTTATGATAATGAAAGATGGGAAGGCGCTACAGAAAGGGCCTCCCAGAGAAATATACAATAATCCAATTGGTAAATTTGTAGCAGAATTTTTTGGTGTTCCGTCTATGAATTTAATCGATGGTACAATTATCCCTGAAGAGGATGGTTCTCTATTTCAAGGTGCAGGTCTTAATGTTAAGGTAAAAGGATACTCCCAATCCAAAAAAGCTGAAGTAACGCTCGGAGTTAGACCGACAGACGTTGTTGTAGGAAATCAAATTACGGAAGATGGATTTGGGACAATAAATTCATTAGAGCTTTTAGGCGATAAAAACCAGATATATTTGACCCTAGAACAAGAAAAATCCATAATCGCCGTTACTTCACCAGAAGTACGACCTGAATTGGAAGAAAGGGTAAAAATAAAACTCAAAGAGAATAGGATCTTTCTTTTCGATAGAGATCAGGGAGGTAGACTGTATCCTTGAGTGAACGAATCAAAAGAAAGGGAAAAATACCTGTAAATATCATTATGCTGTTACCAACCAATATCATTATACTCTTTCTAATAATAATTCCCACTATACTCGTCATCTGGTTCAGTTTAGTTAATTTTCAGCCTACTTTCGGAATAAATTTTTGGCAGTCGAAATTTGTATTTCTAGATAATTATTTTAAAATTCTAATGGATGATGAGTTTGTTAAAGCTGTGATTAGAACAGTTTATATTTCTTTAATCTGTTTAGGGGTGGAGTTCACAATAGGTTTGTTAATTGCATCAATTTTAACAGGAAACATACATGGTAAAAAAATTCTTTACCCCTTATTGATCATCCCGATTATGATTCCTCCAATAGTAATAGGAAATAATTTCTGGTTGATCTTTAGCGCCAATGGCCCAGTTAATCAAATAATTAGCATTATTTTGAATACAGAATTCAAAGCCTCCTGGTTCTCACATCCCAAATATGCAATAATACCCATAATCTTATCTGAGATTTGGCATTGGTACCCGTTGACATTTTTGATTCTCTTTTCAGGTCTGGTAAATATATCTACTTCTGAGATAAGGGCAGCAAAAATATTAGGGGCGACCGAATGGCAACTCTCTTGGCGAATCAAATTTCCAAAATTAAAAGGAATTATAACAATAGCTTTGGTGATTAGAATGATGGAGGCGCTTAAGGTATTCGATGTGGTTCATCTTCTAACTCATGGCGGCCCCGGTACTCGCACCCAAACCATATCTTTCTATTTATTTAAATATGGATTCAAATACAGTAGGATCTCATATGTCTCAGCTGGTGCCTGGATAATACTATTCATTTCCTTGTTAGGCTTCAGTTTAGCTTTGAGATCGGTCTTGGTTGAAAGGAAATAAAAATGTCTGATAGCATGATGAAATATAACGTTAGAAAGGGCTTAGCTCATATTTTTCTATATGCAGTAACGGCATCCCTATTGTTTCCTCTCTTTTGGATGCTTATGACCTCTTTCAAGTCACCCAATGAATGGGTGACTTATCCTCCAACCTGGATCCCCACCGAGCCAACTATTAGTAATTATCGCTTTATCTTTTTCGGTAGTGCAGGACGTTTTGCGAGAACGTATTCCAGCGCTGTCATTCCATATCTTAATACTGCTTTTGTAGCCGTAACCAGCACATTAGTCGCTATCGTAATCGGAGTGTTGGGTTCTTATAGCTTGTCCCGGTTCAAAACAGGAGGTTCCTTAACATTACTATCGATAATAATGCCGCGGATGTTTCCTCCTATGGCTATGATAATTCCGTTGATGATATTTTTTCAGCTGATACGTGCCATCGATACATATTGGGGATTGATCATTGTATATATAGGATTTACCCTTCCATATTCTGTGTTAATGTTAAAGGGATTTATGGACGGTGTTCCTAAGGAATTTACAGAGGCTGCCATGTTGGATGGTCTTTCAGAGTGGCAGATACTGTATAAAATATGGCTGCCCATAATAAAAAACGGATTAATGACTACCACCTTATTTTTGCTTATACTCAATTGGACAGAATATACATTTGCCCTGACTTTGTCGTCACGTGGAGTTGAAACAATAACACTGACGCTTGCCAAATTATTTTCCAATGAAGCAGGAACTTATTATGGGCCCCAGTCGGCGCTTGGCATTCTAGCGGCAATTCCAACAATAATATTTGGAATATTCATACACAAACATTTAGCATATGGTTTTACGTTTGGAGCACTTAAGAGGTAAAATACATTTTAAGTGAGTTTAATTTGAAGAATTGTTCTTAGAAATATATATAGGGGGCATGGGATTTGTAGTCGCTCACACTCGTTAATATTGAGCTTATGTATGTTTTTATGAATTATGGCAAATCTTACCATTAAAAATCTTAGCAACAATTTTGGCTCTATAAGATGCCTTGACAAAGTGAATCTAGAAGTTGATGATGGTCAACTAGCAGTAATTGTTGGTCCATCTGGTTGTGGCAAAACTACTCTGATGAGGTGTATAGTAGGATTAGAAACATTTTTTGAGGGTTCTATTTTTATCGATGATGAATTAATCAACAATGAGGACCCAAAAGATAGAGATGTAGCAATGGTTTTTCAGTATTATGCTCTATATCCGCATATGACTGTGCGCCAGAATTTGTCTTTAGGATTAGAGCACACAACTGAACTTACTAAAGACGAAATTCAAAAGAGAGTTGAAGAAATTACAAACATTCTAAAGATCTCAAGTTTGTTAGAAAGAAAGCCAGCCCAATTATCAGGTGGAGAATCTCAGCGTGTCGCAATAGGTAGAGCATTAGTTAGAAAACCAAAAATATTTTTGTTGGACGAACCTTTAAGCGCCATTGATGCAAAACTCGGACGGGAATTAAGAGCTGAAATTAAAAAAATTCAAAGAAGGTTTAGAGTGACTACGATTTATGTAACCCATGACCAAGAAGAGGCCATGGCTGTAGGGGATAAATTAGTAGTTTTACGCGATGGGAAAATTCACCAAGTAGGTACTCCAGAAGAAGTGTTTAACAGCCCAAAAGATCAATTTGTAGCAAGTTTTATTGGGAAACCTCCGATGAATTTTTTCGAATTAAAAGTAAAAAACAAAGATGACAAATATTTTCTTCAAAATAGAGATTTTTTTTATGAAATCTCCAAAAGATATTATGAAAGATATTTGTCCAAGTTTTTAGGAAAATATTTGATTGCTGGGATAAGACCATCATCGATTAAAATATTAATGCAAAATATCCCATTTATGACTACTAAAACTAATGCCGCCACTGTTTCATTGATTGAAAATATGGGGAATGAAAATTATATTTACTTAACTCTAAATTCAAAAAAGATAATAATAAAAACAGAATCTGAAATTATTCCAAAAATTGGAGATAAAATAAAATTTTCATTTGAAGAAGAAGATATACATTTATTCGATATAGATAGTAAAGAATCATTGAAAATATGACACACCCAAAAAATTAAATGGAGGAAATTATGACAGAATTCAAACCTGAGAAAAAAAATTTTTGGCATTATAAGGAGATCCCACAAGATCCGAAGGTGACAGAATTAATGCCCGAATTCGAATTACAGTATGTCATTACTGAAGATACAGTTCCTAATAATAAAACTACATTATGGAATCACAGTATTTTCCCAGCAGGAGCGAAACATCATAAACATAAACACATGAATGCAGATGAAGTTGCTTATGTGGTGAAGGGGCAGTGTATAGCCGGTGTAACTATAGACGGGAAAGATGTTGAACAAGTCTGTGGACCAGGAACAGCAATTTGGGCTAGCAGGGGACAAGTTCATTGGCACAAAAATCCTTTTGATGAACCTTGTGAATTCGTGGGTGTTTATTGTGGGTGTTCAAGTTTAGAAAAAAGCGGTTATGTCGATTCAAGAACCGATGAAGAAAAGGAAAAGTAATTCATATCTATTCAACTCTAGAGTGTTGTAGACAG
>JAUWZR010000029.1 GCA_030615235.1 Promethearchaeota archaeon | reverse complement strand
AAATATCTTTTATTTTTGCATTCATTACTTTATCGATTACTTGGTCTACAGTTTGTTGGATAACTCCTAAGCGTAATTTTTGTAAATTTTTAGAGACGGTCCCCTTAATATTTTCAAATTCGTTTTTCAAGTCGTTTATTTGTCCTTTAATGATTTGAGACGTTTTAATATTAATATCTTCAAATTGCTTCTTAAGGTCACCCATTTGACTACCCATAACGGATTCAGTATATCCTTCAAGGTTTGTTATGTCAGCAGTGATACCTTTAATTTGATCCATTACAGCCAGTGTATCGTCAAACTCTTTCTTTTGTGAACGAATCTGAGTTAACATATTATTTTTTAATTCGGTCATTAATTCTGTGGGAACTGGTTTTGGCTTTACTTCGACCTTTCCTGTTTCAGTTTCCAATTTTTCAAAAGATTTTTCTAACTGCGCAGGTATGCTCTTTTTAATATCAGAGATGTATTGATGGAATTTTCGTAATTGGCTAACTAACGCCGCATATGGGGGTAAAGCACTATAATGCGGTTGTGCTCCAACAATCTCCTTAAACAACCCCTTCTGAACGAATTTATCTGCAATTTCCTTACACATTGCTTTGGACTTTCCAGTAAGTATTGCGATTTCACCTATACTCACTGCCTCACGACCCGTAATTCGGAAATAAAGTTCAATCTCGTCATCAGTAAGATCGATCTCACTTAAAACTTGCCTCGTGAGTTCTTCTGAATAAGTTACTTCTTCCTTTTGGAGGATCTCTTCGATTTCGAAATTTTCAACTTCCAAATATTGATTAAAATTAACTATTAATTTGTGTGCAGGGTCACCGTGCGTCAATTGTTTGGTTATAGGAAATCGGGTAACATCTTGATATTCTTTTTTAGTTATTTTGAAAGGAATTTCTTTTAAGCACAATTTACAGGTATATGAAACTTCAATTTCTTCCTTTTCTTTAAATAAATACATTCATTATTCATCTCTTTCGATATAATTTCAAATTTAAAAAGTAATTTTTTCTGGAAATGAAACTTCTAATAAATTTAAAGCTTTTTTAGCGATTTCATAAGTTATTTTGCCTTCTTCATCTTCTTTTTTAAAAGCTTCTCTTATTTTGGGTAGTAAATATTCTGGAAAAATTGTTAAAGGCTTTATATCCGTAAGTAAGCAAATCCAACTTCTTTTGTTTTGGTCTTTAATTTCGGTAATAACATTCAACTTCTTCAGGTTGTCAAGCAGTATTTCCGTAACGGCAAATTCTGAAAAGATTTTTGGTATCTTATCTAGTGGATAATGGTTTGAACGCATTAGGATGAAGAAGTCGTAGACATCTGGGTTTAGCAATATTGAAGCTAATTTTTTAGTATCCTCAATGGGTTCTTCATAAGGATCGTATCGATTGAAGAAGTCAAAAGATTTTTGTTTAAACAATGGTAAGAGATCGTTATTAGTTTCCTTAAAATGCTTAAAAAGATTTTCATTTGGAACGCGTGCGAAAATGATATCTTTGACTAAAAACACATATTCACCTTGATTAGTTATAACTCCTGTTTTTTTATCCTTCTCTCCCTTTATCCAATCGCGCCTAATTAAATTGAGCTCTAAAAATGGACGCAATAAAATATCGATGTTTGCAGTAGGCTTCAAATTCTCGATAGTGGTCTTAATTTCACTTTTAGCTAGAGGTCTTTCTCTAAGAACATCCAATATTTTAAGCCTTTCATTACTATTGTAGATTAATGCTACTTTCTGAAGTTTATCTAGTTGGCTTAAACGTTCAATTTGGAAAATCGTATATTTTAATTCATTTTTAAGACGTATATTAACATTAGAAATTAAATCCAATTGTCTGGTATTTGAAGCTTTAGTCAACTTTTCATAAATCGTGTCTAATCTTTTCGCCATATCTTTTATCAAATCTTCATATAGCTCAATTTCGTCATCTAATTCAAACAACGATATTGTTAGATATTGAGTACCATCAGTTAATTGCTTGAAGTACGAATATACTTGGTAGGGTGTTTCTTTTAAATGACCAGTGTAAAAATTGCTGAATCCGTATTTCATCCCAAATACACCTACTGTATGTTGATAAAAATTAGCAAAAATATCATTTTCTATGATTAGCCCTGAAAAATTATTTTCTTCGAATTTTTTATTCGAAAACACTAATTGAATAGGGGTAAATTCGGGATCTATCTCACCAGTAGTCTCATTCTGATTTAGATTGAACTGAAATGTTAAAATACCTTGAATCATAATAGTATAACCTCTATTTTTATAATACTTGAGTTATTAATTAAAATATCTATAATTAAGTCTTAAGTAATTTATTTAAATAAATTTAATCAATCGACAATATAAAAAAGGATATTTTGAATTTTATTTTTCGTATTATCAACAATTATAAGTATAACTAACCTTATTTATACCTAATATTTATTAAAATTTTAATACCAAATAGATCATGCGATTATCACTCAAATTAAACAAACGATTGTTTTTGTACATCCTACTCGCTATTATTATTGTCAGCATTGCGTTTCCAAGCATAAATTCTTTCAATCTGTTAAATCGCAAAACTGATGTAAAGATTAAGACTTCTGGGAAGTCTTCCCAGAATTCTATATATTCTATAATTTTGATTTCTAAAATTTTAATTAAATAAAATGTGAATCTAATGGTTATTAAATTTATCAAGAAAAAATTCTATCTTTATTTTGTTATTGTTCTCTTCATCGGGGCTTTAAATTTAGTTATGCTGAATCAAAATCTAAATGTTGCAGAACAACAAACAGTAATTAAAACCTCAACTGTAATTCCTCATACAGATGAATGGCTTGTAAATACTGGATTTGAAGGATCGGCTGATCCTTGGTTTTATGACATAGAAGGTGACTCTTCCGATGTTAATGCTACTTTCAGCCCGGATCAAGCCAATTTAGAAATCACTGGAGATCAAGGATACTTCTCGGAAATTTCGGGAACACCAATTTCGCAAGAATGGTTAAATGTTACTAATCCTGCTTTCCCCGCTTTGCCAGATTATCATGGAATTGACGAATTTGGATGTGAAGTAAATCATACATGGATCGATCCTGATGATACAAACCAATCTCCAAGCGTTCATTGGCAACAAAATATTACTATGCCTGTAAATATGGCAGATTATGTAATCACTTCTGCATCAATTTCTGCGGTTTACAACGCATCAGTTACAACTTTCCCAGGAGGTGATCCAAACCCAAGTGAGTTTTATGGAGTAGATTGTCCTGGTGATGCCGTTCAAAATGCAGGTGATTATGATAGTGTTAGATTTTACGTGTTAATCTCAGATTTAGATGATAACGAAAAATATGAAATAGCGTGGTATCAAAGTATAGATTTAGGACAAGATGATCCAGAAATTAGTAATATCACAGATAGTCTTATGAATACTGTTGTAGAAGAAGCACTAATATTTTATTTAACCTCTCTTTTTGAACGCGATAGCTATAACTTTAAAATTACTCTTGGAATTAGAATTAAATGTGTAGATAATTGGAATTACGATCGAGATCGATGGGATTCTCTTAGAATTAAATCATGTAATATGTCTTTTAATTACATAAAAAAGATTAATCAATTCACAAGCGTTTCTTGGAACCAAATTGGAAACAACATTACGGGAGAAAATATACAAATTACTGAGGCTAATCTCAAATTTATCTATAAAATCGACCAACTATGGCCTACTGATTTATCTCCAAACTCAGAAATACAAATTCTGTTAAATAATAACTCCCACGAAGAAACTCTTAAACTGAATCTAGCAGCAACTACCTTTCTAGAAGCAAAGCAAGGCGGTTTTAATGTTACTAAACTGATTCTAAAAAATGTTAACATTGGACTTTCTATTCAAGTATATCTAGCAGATGAATTTTTGTTAAATCGTTCAATTGTTATATCGATTGATGATGTATCTCTCATAATTTCATACATAGAAATTCGCTCAGATGTATTAGGCGAGCCAGAGATATTCCGACTTCTAGCTATTATTGCTGTAATTGCTGGTGGAATTGTGGCCACATATTTCGTGTTGTATCAAAGAATATTTAAATATCCATTACCTGTAAGAAAAGTGCGAAAATACAAAAAGACTTTGAGAACGACTAATCCTCCAAAAAAACACATAACAAGTAGTAAGGATGCTTTTAATAAGCTTTATAAAAAGGAATTAAGTAAATCAGCAAAATATACTAAAACTAAACCAATATCACAAAAAATTGAAATTTCTAAACAACCTGATAAAATACTTAAAAATGCTGATTTGAAAGAACCAACTAACATTAAAAATACAGGAGGGTCAGATCAGAAATGAATGAATCGCGAATAAACAAGAAATCAGTGTATTTCATAACGCTATTTTTAATTTCAGGTATGATATTTTTAAGTACTTTAAATATTCAAAACCAGAATTTAAAGAAAAATTTAGGATTCAATTCACTTAATCTTTCAACGATATATGAATACGAAGAACAATGGTTGAAAAATTCTAATTTTTCAATACCAGTTGATCCATGGGAAAGTCAAGTTCAAGGAGATCTTTCTGATATAACTTCCTTTTCTAGCTTTGGTCAAGCTAATTATGAAGTTATAGGGGAACAAAGAAACTATTCAAATATATCTGGTACACCTTTAAATACAGAATGGACAATGGTTCATAATCCAGAATTTCCATTATATCCAGATACAAGTACAATAAATTCTGAGGGATGTTATGTTTCTCATACATTTGCAGAATTAGCTGATCAATTTCCAAGCGTACATTGGGAGAGAAATGTTTCAATGCCCGTTGATATGGAAGATTACATAATAACTTCTGCATCTCTTTCAGCTGTAGTAAATGCTACAGTTACAGCTTTCCCTGGAGATTGGGGTGGGGGGGGGATAGAAGCTCCAGGTGACGCAACAGGTTCTGGAAGTACTCAAAATTATACGTGGGATTATGTCAGGTTCTATGTATTATTATCAGATTTGACAAGAAATAAAGTCTATGAAGTTGCATATAATCAGACTGTTGATCTTGGGAAAGATTCAGCTGGTGCAACTGATATATTGCTTGATACATTTATGACAACAGTCTCAGAAGAAGATTTGATTTTTTATCTGACCTCTGTTATATCCAGCGATTTTAAGAATTTTACAGTTACATTAGGAATACGAATTTGGTGTGAAGACAACTGGGTAAGCGATCGAGATATATGGGATGATTTACTCATAAAATCTTGTAATCTCACATTTACTTACGAAAAAAAGATTGATCGCTTTACAACAGCCTCTTGGAACCAAATGGGAAACACTCTCAGTGGAGAAAATATCGAAATTACTGGAGGAAATCTCAAATTTAAATATAAAATTGACCAACTATGGCCAGTCGATTCTTCTCCAAATTCGGAAATACGCTTTTTTATAAACAATAATACTTTGTTAGAAACTATTAAATTAAGTTCAGCAACAACTAATTTTCAAGAAGCGACAACAGGAGGTTTTGATGTAACGACTTTAATTTTAAAAAACATTAATATCTCAGTTTCAATTCAAGTATTTATAGCAGACACTTTTGCGTTAAATAATAACATCACTATTTCGATAACAGATGTATATTTAGAGATTTCTTATACGGAGTTCATTTTTGACACTGAAGAAGCACCATGGTTTTTTAGTGGAATATTTATAATTGCTCTTGTAGCGGGAGTAATATTAACGGGGATTTTAATAGCTTACATTAAAGTATGGAGATATCCTGTTCCTGTTCGAAAGATCCGTAAATATAGTAAGAGTTTAGAAAAAGAAAAAGGTCCTGATTTGAATATTGTTAGGCGTAAAACTGCTTTCAATAGGAATTTTCACGATGAGCTAAAGAAAACTGAAAAAATCATGAAAAAGCCTTCATCTGAACAACCAGAAAAAGAAATTATAATTCTAAAAAAACAAGTATTAAAAGAATAAATTTCCTTTTTATTTTCTTCAATTTCATACCTTTTAATTGTGAAATGTATGAATTATTTATAGAATACCTTTTTAAATCTGAGACATGCTGATACAAAAAAAGGCAATTCTGAAAATTCTAGCTTATTTTTTTTTTACATTAAAATCCAATGATATCAATAATATCTAGACTAAATATTAAATGTTAAACTGAATTATAAATAAGTATTTCCTTATAGGAATTATTAAGTTCAAAATTTAAATATTTAAAAATAGTTTAAATTTAGTAAAAGGGTGAGTATTGTGACTATTAATAAAGAGACCAAGGCAAAACATGTTATTGCACTTTTGGTTCTCATTTTTATTGGGAATCTTTCAAGTATTTTCATGTTACACTTAGTAGAGTATCAATCTATCGATAATTTAAATAGTTATAATAATGATTTAAGAGATGTTCACCCCAGATCTCAAGGAATTGTTCAAGACAATTATACTATTGAATGGCTAGATAATCCTACTTTTGAAACTCCAATAACTCCATGGTATAACACAACTGAAGGAGATGCCTCTGATATTAATGCTACTACAGATTTTAACCAAGCGAATTATAACATATTGGGAGATTCAGGAGTATTACAGGTTGATGAAGCCCTGAGTAGTTCAGATTGGTCTGTTTTTAACAATCCTGGAAGACCTGTTTTACCAGATACATATAGTATAAGTTCTGCGGGAGCTGAAATATACCACTACTGGGATGAGAGTGTAAACCAAACTCGTAATACACCTAGTATTCACTGGAAAAGAAACATTGAAATGCCAGTAAACATGTCTGATTATATTATAACTTCCGCATCATTAGAAGTAGTCTTTAACGCTACTGTGGAAGTTACGCCTCACGCAGTAACCGGCTCAGGTATAGATAGGGACGGTGATACTGGATTGGATGCTTACGCAATTGGTGATTTTGCTGAATTTTACATTTTAATTTCGGATATTAATAATACTCAAGAATATCAGGTTGCATATTATCAAACGGTGGATTTAGGTCGAGATAGTCCTGCAACCCCGAGTATTGCAGATACTATTCTGAATTCTGTACCTGAAGAAGTCTTAATTAGCTTGTTATCAGCGGTTTTAAGTACTGATAATTATAATTTTACAATAACAATGGGAATCGATATATACTGTGAAGATAATGAATATGGAGCGGATGAAGACGAATGGACTTCATTATTATTTAAATCACTAAATTTAACATTTAGTTATCAGAAAAAAATAGATAAGTTTACTTCACTCGCATGGAATCAAATTGGAGATACAATCAGTGGAGCAAATATTGATATTAAAAATGCTACATTGAATTTTAAATATAAGATTGATACTACTTGGACAGATGAATCTCCAAATTCAGAATTAAGATTCTTCATTAATAATAATCAATATCCAGAGACTGTTAAATTAAGTACAGCTACTTCTATATTTCAAGATGCCAAAGTTGGGGGATTTGATGTAACCAATCTAATCTTAAAAAATGTTAATATCACTCTTTCAATTCAATTGTATTTAGCAGATACATTTCCCATTGATCAGGAATTCACTCTTTCAATTGATAATGCATCACTATTAATATCTTATACTGAAACCACTATTGAAGAGACGACCAGTTTGGAAATTTTTCTAAATTCAGAGGATAAAACTTTAGAAAAATCAATTGAAGTCACTATGGGTAATCCGGTTAATATTACAATTACATATAAAGATCAAACTAACAATTTCATACAAAATGCTACAGTACAGTTGGTGGGATTAGGATTACCTAAGAATTTAACAGAAAATGGTTCGTTGGAACATTATAATATTACTATTCAATCTTCGGACTTACAAATTGGTAATAATTTCTTAACTATATCTGCGAGTAAAAAATATTATGAATCAATATCAGAGTTAATCAATATAAAAGTAATTGAACGAAACACGGAATTATTACTATTTCTAGATGAAGTTGACAAAACTCTTGATAAATCTATAGAAATGATATATGGGAATAATGGGAATATAACAATAACATACAAAGACATTGAGCAACTTCCATATACACATATAGATGGAGCAACTGTAGAATTAATTGGAATAGGTAACCCGCAAAATTTAACTGAAGATCTACCAAATAATCAATATTTTATTATAATCGACACCACGGATCTCGGTTTAGGGAACAGTTTCCTCACTGTTAATGCATATAAAGAAAATTATACTACTCAATCCATTCGTTTTAAAATAGAAGTACTTGAGAGGAATTCTTATATAGATAAAATAAATTTAAACGGAATTGAAACCACATCTTTAGAAATTCCTTGGAATGAAATTTTAAGCATTTCATTATCTTATAATGACAGCTTTACAAATTCTTTTATAAGCGGAGCATCGGTGCAACTTTCGGGGACTGGAATTTCTGAAAACTTCACAGAAAATTCACCAATAAACTATACTGTAAATATCAACACAGCATTAATGGCGCTTGGCATTAATTTTCTAACGATTTCAGCTAATAAAGAGAATTATACTCTTTCTTCGAGAATAATTTCTATATCTGTCACCGAAAGAGACACTAAAGTTGAAGTTTATCTAAATGGTACGCTATCATCTAATTTTGAATTTTACAATATTTCTATAGGAGAAAAATTGAACATTACTGTTTTTTATAAAGATTTGAACACAGACGCTTTCATTAATTATGCGAATGTCCGACTAATTGAATCTGGGATTCCAACAAATTTAACTGAGAGCTTAATCTTTAACCAATATAATATCACTATAAATTCTGAGGATTTAGGAGTAGGAGTTAAATTTTTAACTATAATCGCAAAAATAGATAATTATACTTTGACTTCAGAAGTAATAACACTTATAGTAAATGAAAAGAAAACTCAATTACTGCTTTTTCTTAACGGATCTCAGTACTATTATGGAGATACTATCGAATTGGAAGTAACTGATATATTAAATATAACTGTAAAATATCTAGATAACCTCACGAAAGAATATCTCGGTGGTGCAGATGTTGATATAATAAATCAAGAATCTATGACAGAAAATGCATTACTAGAGCATTACAATATAACAATACAAATAATTGATTTAAATAGCACTTTAAATAGGATAGTCATCCGTGCTCAAGTAGAAAATTATCAAACAGCCCTTATTGAGTTTTTCATACAAATTATTGAAAGAGGGTCCACTGGCTCGCTTTTTATCAATGAATTAAATAAAACAGCAGATCCTTATATTGAGCTTACTGTAGGTTCTCTTCTTAATTTAACAATCAAATTTAGTGATATACGAACAGAAAATCATATCTCAGGTGCTATTGTTCAGTTAAATGGAGATTTAACGGGTTTATTATCTGAATATATAGCTTTAGAACAATATTCTATAATAATAAATACGACTGATTTGGGAGTTGGATTAAATATCTTTACAATAATTGCGGAGAAAGCAAATTTCGAGTTGTTTTTAATCCAAAAATTATATGTAAGTGTAGCTAGAATACGTACAAATATTACAACAACTGATGGGGAGTCAAATATAGTTATAAGACCCGGCGAAAGTGTTAATTTACAAATAGTAATATATAACTTAGACTTTGGAGGTACAGTGAAGGGGGCTAACATCACATATAGATGGGCTTTTGGTGTAGGTTACTTAACTGATGAAGATAATGATGGCATATATACAGTATTATTAACAGATATTCCGGAAGGTTCATTTACTCTTACACTTAATGCGTATAAGGGTGAAGAATACGATTTTACATCGTATGAACTAGTAATAAGTGTTATTAGACCAGCAGAAGAATTATTCTTATTCCAATTATTATCTATAATCGGCGGAATAGTAGCGGTTTCTTTGGTTACTTATTTATATCTTTATCAAAAGATATTTAAATTTCCAAAACCTGTCCGGAAAGTTAGAAAATATAGTAAAACGCTGAGAAAAACAAAAAATCCAAGAGTTGATATAAATGCTAGAGAAAAAGCATTTAAAGTAAAATATCAGAATGAACTAGCTAAAATTCCAAAACTCCTAAAAGGAAAACCAACAGAAGTAACTTCTATATCAGATAAAATGTTAAAAAAGCCTATTGAAAGTTCTCATGAGTAGAGTTTCTGATTACTCAAAATGAATTTTTTTTAATATTTTATTTTCACTTTTCACTTTTTTCTTAAAATAGATTGAAATAGTATTGAATCTTAAATGATTGTAGAGATGAGTTTGAATTTTAAAATTTTTAGGTTAGATTATTCCGGTAGCTTTGAGGAAATAGCCCTAAAGAACTTATTCAATAACTTAACTCTCTTTAATGTCTTGATTTTTTATATTCCAGACCTAAAGCGGATGTATGTATGGATGGGCAAAAAAGCAGCTCAAAGCTTAAAAAGACATATTCCTCAAATTCGGGGTGCGATTTCAAGAAAATATCCAGAATTAAAAATTTTAAGAAATATTACTATTGAATCGGGATTAGAACCTCCAGAATTTTTAAATATTATCGGAATTGAAGAAGAAATTCTTAAATCTAGCATAAAAAAGTTAGAAGTTAAATTATTACCTGTGCTTTCTGAAATAAACAGATTGAAAGAGAAATCCGACAAATTTTTCATTACAAATAACTATGGAGAAGCTATTGAGCTAGCTCAAAAAATTGTTAATTTAGCAAGAGAAATTAAGGATGATTCGCTCGAACAAGATCAAATCAATTTTATCAATGAAGCCCACATAAGAGCCCGCGCAAGTGAAATTCTTAATGAAATTGAGAAAGCCTGTAATGAAAAAACTAAAATATTTAACCAATTAGTAGAAGCCGAGGATTATGAAGAAGCTCGTACCATAGTTGGAGAATTCAAACAAAAATACGCAGATAAATACGACCTCTCTTCCATACCGTTAGCTCAACAGTTATTATTGAAAGAAGAAAATATGGTTTATAGGTTAAAAATCGAGCAAGAAAAAATTTTAAAGGATATCGATAATTTTTCTGAAAAATTTGGAGATAACACAAATTTAATATTTTTGAGAGAAACAAAAAAATTTCTTGCTACAATCCAAAAGTCAAGTCTAAAATACTTTGATATTAGAATCAAAGACCAAATGAATCTGTTGCAAAGTAAATATAATAGCGTTAAAAATGATTTATGCAATGATTTAAGTAAACAAAGTGGAGCTGCCCTTAAATGCATAGAAAAAGGAGAATTTTCTAGAGCTCTAAGAATCTATGGAGAAATTGTACAAAATTTAGAATTAAATGACTCACAAAAAGCAGGTGAATGATCATTAATACTAATCCTGATGAAGGTGTGGATAATAAAAAGAAGTTAGAGGTTTTATCAAAAATTGACGAGTTAAAAGTAATAGCGAATAATCACTATTTAATGAATAATTTCGATGAGGCTATTAAAATTGCTGAAGAAATTATGGATATTGCAGAGCAAGCCAAGTTATATTCTGTTGTTAGAGAAGAAGGTGAATATATTGCTAATCTTTATAAACAAGCTAAAGATGAGCATAATTATCTCGTCATCAGAGATGACTTCGAAAGCTTAGAAGAACAATTTGATGAACTTGTAGGAAAAGGGAACATTGAAGAAGCTCATGATTTAGTCCAGACTTTTAAGCAATACTATGAAAAAAATATTGATCTGAATTCTTTTGCAAATGTAACAGAGTTTTTGTCAAGAGATTCATCAATATGGGATAAATTCAATACAAGGGAACAAAACATAATTAGGCAGTTGGAACCATTAGAAATACAATTTACTAGTTATATTAATACTAACAATCTTTCTTTAGCGGGAGAAACATTAGAAAAAGCTAAAGTGCTTTTAAAAAAGCTCACTAATATTGGGGTACGAAAAATGTGGGAAACTTCCGGAATAATGTTTTTAGAATTGAGAAAAAAATATGTTCTTAATGAAAATATTGAGAATAATTTAAATGAAGTATCAAGATTAACAGAAAATTATGAATTTGATAAAGCTAAAAAAATTCTCGACTCAAAAATCGAATTCTTAGAAAATATGGGGCTTACAGAATATAACCAAAAAATAAAAGCAAAAAAGAAGTATATCCTTGATGCTGAAAGTAAATACCTCAAATTACAGGAGGATTTATTATCTTTAGAAGTTCTTATTAAGGATAATATTGCACACAACCATTTTAAACAAGCTATAAACAATATCAACCAAATAATCAAAATATCCCGGTTTATAGGTAAAAACAAAAGTATTGAGAGATTTAATGAATACATAGATATGATTGAAGAAAAAATAAGGTTGGGTGCAGAAACCGAAATGATTGCAAATAGGGTTAAAGATCTAAATTCACAAGCAATAATCGCTTTGAAAGTCGAAGAATATGATAATTCTCTACTAATTTTTAAGGAGATTATAGAATTAATCAAAACCAAAAAACCACAATAAAAAAACTCATAAAATTAAACCCTCCCTTATTTTAATGGAATAATCCCCTTTTATTATCGTATTAATAACCATTTTAATAAATACAAACTCGTCCTTATTTTCTTAACATATATATAAATAGTACAAATAGAATATATTTTTTGTATAAGAATTGATCCAAAAGATCACAATACTAAATGATGAGGGTATACCCATATTTTTCCATAATTTTAGTGGTAGTTCAAATGAGGATGAAAATTATCATTTAATTGCGAGTTATTTCGACCAGATATGCAGATTTACAAAATATGGATTTAAAGAGAGTTTAAATAGGATAGAGATGGATAAAAGTGTATTTTACTTTTATACTCATCCCACATCTAATTATCATCTAATTTTTAAGCTCGATAATAGAGTAGATAAGAAAAAACATAACAAAAAAAATCTTGATAGTATTGCTATTAAAGTCTTTGATAAGTTCTTAACTAAATTTAAAGAAGAATTGAACAATTTTAATGGAAATTTTTCTCAATTCAAATCGTTTTCTTTAGATATACACGAGATTGTAAAATCGAAAGGATTTCTACGAGGTTATGAATTAAACCCAGGAATATTCTAATTTTTAAAACAAGCAACCAAGAGAGCGTCTTGAAACTCCCCGTTGATATTAAGGTATCCTTTCAAGGTGCCTTCTTCAATGAAGCCACATTTTTTAAACATTTTAATCGATCTATCATTTTTCACAGCTATATGGGCTTCGATTCTGTTCAAATTTAAATGATTGAATCCAATAATTTTTATCAAAGTTATCGTTTTCGCACCAATTCCACGTTCCCAAAACATTGGGAGAATCCATATTCCTATTCCAGAACGTTGATGAACCCAGTTGATATTCCATAGACTAACAGAACCAATTCTATTTGTTTTTTGATTTTCCCTTAATTCTATTACATAATTAAACTGGAGGTATTTTTCCCAAGATTTTAAATAATTTTTTATTAATCTTCTTGAATGTTCACGTGATATTAAAGGTCCAAGCGATAGATAATTAGTTATTACCTTATTTTTCAAGCTCTGAAAGAAAAATGTAACATCTTCTTTAGAAATTTTGCGAAGATAGAGATTCCCATCGTTTATTTCTTCAATAACTTCGATATCTGCCATTACTAATTTTATAATTAGAATAGCTTATAAAATTATAGGAAGTAGTTAGAAATTAATTTTAAATAAAAAGAAAAGGAAAAAAATTTCAAATTTAATTTAAAATCCTTTAAAACGAGGTGTATCCTTTATCTTTCTTCTGCCTTTACAGACATTACATGTTGTTCCGTCCTCAAACTTGCCTTTACCGCCGCAATTTGGACATTTAACTTTTCGGTTAAAAGCCACTATGCCTTCTTTTGCATCAGAGGATACTTGATTGATTCCAAAGCCCATTTGTTCCATGATAAGGCCTAATTGCGGATAGCGCGTTCCAAATTTAACACACTTCTTTATAACGAATAATGCTGTTGTTGGAGCATCACTAAGCCATTTGGCTTTTTCGTGGACAAGTTTTTCAAATTCGTCTCCAGCAGGCGCAATCCAAGTGACAAGACCCCAGTCGAGCATCGTTTTAGCATCGAAATGTTCACCAAAATAAGCCATGCGGAGTGCTCTATTAAGCCCAACTCTTTCTGCCATGCGAGTAATACCGCCATTAGCAGGAAAAATTCCTCGATTGATTTCAGGTACCCCAAATATTGATCGATCAGAAGCAATAACAATATCGCATGTAAGCACTAATTCAATACCCCCACCTAATGCAAAACCGTCAACAGCAGCAATTAACGGTTTATTAAATTGTTCTAATTCATCATAATCACGATGTCGTAATCTCATAGCTAAAGCCATATGCCAAGGAATATTTGGTTTTAGATCTTTACCGAAACCAGCACCTAAATCAGCTCCTACCGAAAAGGAAGGTTTTTTAGTTATATTCTTTGTTCCTCGTAATACTACTGCTCTTACACTCGTATCAGTTTCCATAAGTCGTAAAGCTTGAGCAAGTTCTGAAACTGTTTGATTTGTTAAAGCGTTTAATCGATCTGGTCTGTTAATCGATATTACAGCATAATTTCCATCAATTGTCCCTTCTCGCACCACATTACCTTGTTCATCTACTCTTGTGGGCCATTCAATTTTAATATGTTCAAATTCTTTTTCTGACATTTTTACTAACCTCTTTTAAGATTCTTATTATTAACTTTAATTCTCTAAAAATTTTGAATTATGAATATTTAGTAGTAATTCTTTACTAATTAAAAACTTTCAAATTTTTCATTTTCATGATTTTACTGAATCTGTGAAAGCAACAATATTGAATAACCAAATTTTAGATAAAAAAAATAGAATAAAATATGACTTAGTTTTAGAATTTTCACTTACTTTCGCATGCTAACAAAGCCACCAGACTTCATTAACTCACAAGGTCTCAGGTAGTCTTTGCCAGTCTTGTCTGCTAAATCGTTTAGAAGTTTTGACCACTTCTCAAATTGTTTTTTACCAGCACCAAAAGGTCCAGGAGTATTCATTCCAGCCATGTTCGCATCGTCAATTACCTTGAATCCCGTAACGACCTTCTCTTCTAATAAGCGACAACCTTCGTTCAACATAATTGCCATAGAATTTTCAACGCTAAACAATCCTGCTTTTTGAGATTTATCTATTTTAGGTCTGCCTGCTGACCAATCGAAAAATCCTTGTGGTGATTTTCGCCCAAGTTTATTTTCTTCAACCATTTTTGATATAACCTTTCCTGGTTTAAAATCAGAAGATAACGTTTTTGCGAAGTAATTACCTACGTGAAACATAGTATCTATTCCGACATAATCCGAAAGTTCACAAGGACCCATTGGCATTAAACCTGCAGCATCAGCATCAATTTGCTCCCATGGTATTTCTTTTTCAACTGCTTTATCAAACACCCAATTAAGATAAACTTGAACTGGTGCATTTAATCGATTGACAATAAACCCAGGACGATCTTTCAAGACTTTTGGAACAAATCTTTTTCCTTTTAAACAAGGTAATGAATTACTCACTTCAACACCAATATCCATAGCTTCATCGGAACTTTTTTCACCTGCTATTATTTCGATTAATCGCATAAGAATCGGTGGATTAAAGAAGTGCATGCCTATCACTTTATCTTCTCTTTTTGTTGCGCTAGCGATTTCGGTAATGCTCATTGTTGAAGTATTCGTTGCTAATATGCAATGTGGAGGTGCATTTTCATCGCAAGTTTTGAACACATCCTTTTTGACTTCCATTTTTTCGACAACGGCTTCAATAACAAAATCAGCGTCTTTTACTGCACTTGCAAGATCTATTGATTTTTTCAAATTTCCCATCATGCTTGCAGCAGAAACGCCTTCACCTAATTTTCCTTTCGCTTCAAGTTTTTTTAAACCTTCCTCAATTTTAGCAACACCAGCATCAACAAATTCGTCCTTGATGTCAACTAATGTAACATTATAACCTGCCATTAGACAGATTTGAGCGGCATTATGACCCATTAAACCAGCACCAATCATAACGATGTTTTTAATTTCAGCC
>JAUWZR010000009.1 GCA_030615235.1 Promethearchaeota archaeon | reverse complement strand
AAAAAATGGAGTCCAGTTTTTAACAAGAACAATGGGATTTAAATTCGAAGATCTAGATAAAAAATAAGACGAAAAATAATTACGTTTTTAGATTCAAATGGAAACAATCACAGTTAAGAGATATATAGAAGTAATTTGTCCTGTCTGTAAGTCGAAAGATGTTATACAAATTCCTAAATCAGTGATAAACAATGCAACACAATTAACTACTGTATCAGTACCAAAAGGGAAAATTTGTCAGCACCATTTTCAATTGTTTTTAGACAAAAATTTTGCTATAAGAGGATACCAAAAAGTAGATTTCCAAATAAACAATGACCAGAGCGATAAACTAGATAGGTTTGATTCTAAAAACCACTTTGTTAACAGTTTAGATCTCTATAAATCCAATGGTTTAGATAAGAATAAACCTAAAACTATACCAAGAAAGCCAGATATTTATAAAGATAAGAGATTTGTTGATATAAAAGTTAGTAATAAATCTAAAATGACTTTAAAAGAAATTTACGATGAATTTTGGGAATTTATTGACGAAAACAATGAAACATTTCGAAAATTCATTCTGAAAGATAAAAGAAGAAGGCTTTTTTTAGGTATGAATGACTTTACGCAACAGACTGAGCATCATTTATTTGAAATTTCTTCTAAAAATTGAATTATTGACAATTAAGGTAATAAGTTTTTTATAAAATTAGCCTCTATATCTTTTAGTTAATTAATAATTCTTTATATTTATATAGAATCTCACATAAGAGCTCAGCTTAATGACTATAAGCGGTCTAATTCAAAAAGAATTTATAAGAATCAAATCTGACAGGAGAACGCTAATTCTTCTATTTTTTATTCCTATGATATTAATCATCATTTTTGGGCTAACGACTGGTGTGGGTCCTACTAAATTTTTTACAGCGGCAATCATAAGCCGCGATGAAATGCCTACATACGATGATTTTCCCTCAAATTCTTCCGAATATGATGACATTTTTATTTCGATAATGGAGCAAAATTCGACAACATGGGACCTTTATAGCCAGTTTAATTCCACGAATATTGGAGAATATAACCAAGCTTTTAATCGTTGTTTTTATTTGCTAAAAAATGAGTTTATAGATGTTTTTATTATCCTTCCACAAAATTTTTCAGAGTCGATAGTAAATAATTCTAATCCCGTGTTAATCTATTACATCGATGGGTCTGATTCTAGTGCTGTTAGAGCGTTAGAAGTTGCGATTCAGGAACCGCTCGCTTTATTTAGGGTAGAAATAAACATGATAGAAAATTTTACTATAATGGTCCCTCACCTGGAATTTGGCGTTCCATCGTGGGAATCTCAATTATTAAACTACGCATTAGCTCTGATTTTACCGATAATTATAGTAGGAACTACTATGAACCTTACATCTTTATCAATTGTTTCAGAGGGTCCATTACCAAGGATGCTTATAACTCCAACAGCAAAGAGGGATATAATTTTTAGTAAGCTAATAGCAAACACAGTAGTAATGATTATGCAGGCCACCGAAATATTTATCATGACCTCCTTTTTTGGTTTATATAGCTTAGGTTCACTTTTTGATTTCTATCTAGTTTTAATGTTGATTGGGTTTTGTGGAGTTGCTATTGGTTTATTTATTTCAGCTGTTAGCCCAACTGAACAGGGAGCTAATCAGATGTATTTAATGATGTTTATCATTATTATTATTTTTTCAGGAACATTAATGCCCGCAGAATCCTTAGGAGGAGCGAAATTCCTTGCTGATATTCTTCCATTAAGTCATGCTTCAGTATTGATTACTGATATCACACTAAGGGGGTTGCCACTAAATTTAGAACATGTATTTTTTATACTGATAATTTCTTTAGTTTTTCTTATAATCGCCTATGTTGCTTATAAATTTAAAAAACTGGAGGTATAGATAATCATTAGAAGAGATAAAAAATCCAAACAACTTTCAGGTGGAGAAAATGGTAAGAAATTATATCTAAAGAATAGTGTTATAAGGTTACTTAATCAAATTAAAAAAGAATTTCGTCTATTATGGACAGATAAGTTTAATATTTTCATAGCGTTAATTGTACCTCCTCTTGTTGTAGTTTTAATAGGAGTAACTTCTAGTAGTTCTGGAATGCTTCCAGATCCTATTGATTGCGTTGTCGTTTCCTATGATTCGAATACTTTTATTGAAGAAAATAATTTCACAGAGTCAAACCGGGATGATTATAATCTTAAGTATGTAGAGGCTGTTAATTCTTCAAAATTATTAAATCTTGTCCAATTTTTTAACGCTACTGAGGAGATATATGCGATGGAGACTGCAAGAAGTTACATGGTTTCTAAAAGGATTAAAATTATCATTGCAATTCCTGTCGATTTTTCTGAATTAATAATTTGGGGATATCCAGGTTTAATCGATTGCATAACAGATTCATCAGATATCCAAAAAATTCAAGTTAACATAAATGCTGTCTACGATTCGATTAAAATTTTTGTCTCCCAGAATAATTTAACACCTCAATTTGAACTCAATGGCTTTGAGGAATTTACGATTCCTGAAAATTATAGCTCTGGGTATAACAATACGATAGTATTAGTTTTATCTTTTATGATAATAGGCGTTGGTATGGTCTCAACAATCCTAATTATCGTTCAAGAAAAGCCCATTGCGAGACTATTACTCACGCCAGTTAAAAGAATGGAGATATTATTAGCAAAATATATAACTTACATTAGCATTCTAATCGTTCAAAATATTTCGCTTGTAATGACCGCCTTAAGTTTTGGTTTATATTTAGTAGGAACAGTATTTGATTTGTTTCTAGCATTATTTATTTTAGGTTTTGCCGGTCTTGCAATTGGTATTTTTATTAGTACCCTTAGTAAAACTAAAACCCAAGCAAATCAATTATTTTTTGCAACTTTTCTCGTTTTGATTCTTTTAAGTGGTATTTTCATCCCCATTGAAGCTATGCCTATATATTTGCAAGCTATAGCCTATGTGCTCCCGTTATCTCATGGGTCCCCTTTGATTACGGGAATAATTACTAAAGGAAAATCGGTATTTGGTTTTGATTTCTTTTCTCTTTTAGGAGTGAGTGTTGTTCTCGTAGTATTGTCATTTATTTTATTTCAAAGAAGAAAATATGAGGTGTGATATGGAGAACCCCGATATTTCGAACAATACAATGGTATTAGTAGAAAATTTAGACGTTGTATTCGGAAATAAGCACATAGTTCATGACGTCTCATTTAGTGTAGAAGAAGGGGAGATTATTGGGATGTTTGGAATATCCGGAGCTGGAAAGACAACTATTATAAGGGTTTTAACCTGCCAGATTGAAAAAAAAAACTGGAATGGCAATGTATTAGTTACTGGTCTATCTCCTAGTAAAAGAGGAAACCACTCAAAAATCTTAAGCAATATCGGATATGTGCCTCAATTAGAACTGTTAAATTTATATTTTGAATTAGATCCTATTGTTAATGTTGAAATTTTTACCTCTACTTATGGAATGGATAAAAAAAAAGCTATAATAACTGCTGAAAAATTATTCAACATATTAGATATCCCCAAAGACACTTGGAAAAAAAGAGTTAAGAGGATGAGCGGCGGGGAAAAGAAGCGCTTATCAATGGCTATTGGGTTAATTCATCATCCAAAAGTCTTATTCCTTGACGAGCCCACAACCGGGGTTGATGCATCTAAGCGCTACGATATCCTTAGCTATCTAAAGAAGTTAAACCAGCAGCTAAATACCACAATGTTTATAATTACTCACGATTTAGAAGCAGCGCTAATATGTGATAAAAGTGCTATTCTGAGGGAAGGGAAATTGCTTGAATTCGATACTCCGCAAAATCTCATAAACTCTTTACCTAGTCGTGGTTTGGTAGCAAGAATTTCAATTGAAAATTTAAACCAAGAGATAATTAAAACGATTCAAAAGTATCCTTCCATAGAAAAAGTATTAAGGGTTGGAAACGAGACTATCGAAGTTTTAATGGAAGATTTTGAAGATAACTTACCTAAATTGATGAAGTTCTTGTTCGAAAATGAATTAAAAGTTTATTCTATGAGCAGAGATGTTGCTAATTTTAGAAGATACTTTCAAATTAGAATACAAGAAGAGGAAGAAAAAGAAAACCGTAAAAATCGTTCTGAACTAATGAATGAAGGTGACAGTCCATAATAAATCTTAGCCGAAAAAATAAAAAAAGACTTAAAAGGCTCATATTACTCATTATTTTAGTAGGAACACCAATACTATCATTAGTTTTAATTAATATTAGATGGACGTATTTTATTAGTGAAGCAGATGTAAGTAGAGCTAAGAACCTTGCGACTTTATTCACAAGTACGCATCATAATCAATTAGGGTTGTTTGTGGAGCCTGATATCGACTCAAATTATAGAGCAATAGATTCCACAAATTTTACATTTACTAACATGTTTGCCCCAGATTTAATTGATCCTAACAATAATTCAAATATAGATTCTTTTTTAAAAGATATCTTCTTTGATTATATATTTGAAAAACAAAATTACGATGGTTCATATTCTGATGTTGCTGGCTTAGGAAACATGTTTTCTACTTATATGGCTATTGAAACCCTGAAAATAGCAAATATTTCGTACCTCGAGAGAAAAGTTCAGCTTGGAGAAACAGATAATATTGCGAATTATTTACTAAGTTCTCTTAATGGTGGTGGATGGGGCTTCAAATTTAATCAATTCTTAAACGATTCTGACATTATTTCAACATTTTGTGCCATTAGTTCAGCAAACAGTATAGAAAAAAGTTCAATTCTTACAAATCAAAAAATTGGAGAATTCATTAATTCTACATGGCTTGGAGGTAGCTATGCATTAACAAATAATTCATTAATAACAACTCCAGAAGCAACATTTTATGGTGTGAGAGCATTTTTAGCAATGAATATGTCATACTCTTTTTTTGAAAATGCCTCAATTGGTTTATATTTTAATCTTCTACGTAATCCAATAGATGGGGGATATACCAACCCAGAAACGGGAATGACTGATATTCAATCGACTTACTATTCTATATCAACGCTAAATTTATTAGGGTTTCCATTAGTAGATGCTAATAAAACATTAGAATTTGTCTTAAATTGTTCAAATAATAATGGTGGATTTGGAGTTCGTCCAAACTCTACGATTTCTGATTTTAAATCTGGTTGGGCTGCAATAAAATCAATTGGAATATTAACACCGATGCTTAATCTCACAGTTGAGGATTCTAATTTAATACACCAAGTATCTGCTCAATATTATAATTGGTTGCACTTTTTTCAAGCCAGAAATGCTCTTTTTGGCCAAATTACAATAGAATCTAACTATTTTGGCATATTAACTTATTATACAATGGGATATTTAGATTCGATGCAAACACCTCAATTTCAAACGGCAATAAATAATATATTAGATTTTATAGGGACATGTTATAATCTATATGACGGAGGGTATGGGTCTCAACCGGGACAAAACGCAACATTATTTTCTACTTATTGTGGTATTAAGCTTTTAGAGATGATCATTCCGAGAAATCGTCCATGGTTTCAAACAACTCCTATTAACATATTAAACGCGACTAAAAATTATTTAGCTAATTTACAAAATCCTGATGGAGGATTTAGGGTAGGTGATGATCTTGAGTATTTATTTTCTCTTTTTAGAGGTTTTTCCGTACTTTTTACTGATTTAATAAATATTAATGTATCTACTGTCGAAAGTACATATTGGGCTTTGGTTTCTTTAGAGCTGATCAACGGACTTCATGCGATTCAATACAACAATTTTTCACATTGGGTAAGGTCCTGCCAAAACGCAGATGGAGGATTTTCCATTGTTATGGGATTTCATAGTGATATCATTTCGACATATTATGGATTGCAAATTTTTAACGAAGACTTCGTTCAAGGACCAATTTCGAAAATGTCAGCGATTAATTTTTTAATTACATCGCAAACATCGGATGGTAGTTTCTCTTTAATGCCCATGATGGGTGATTTTTTAGACGTACCATCCTCATTTCTCACAACATATATGGCTTCTAAATCGTTATATGATTATAATTTTCAACCTGGAAACATTAAAGGTGCCCTATTTTGGTTTTCTGATTGTATCAGTGGTCGTACGGGAGGGGTTGGCGATAATCCAAATTTTGGAGCGGATTTAAGAAATTCTCCTTATGGAATCATAATAATTGATGAATTAAAATATGATCAAAGTTTCGATTCGAAACCATGGAATGTTCTATTAATATATATTTTATTGACTGAAGCTGGTATTTTAAGTCTTTATGTATTCCTCATAATTCGCAAAAAAATTTCTTTAATAAAGCGTATTATCGAAAAAGTAGGTCTGGGAGGGAAAATTACACCGTCCTATCTTCAAAGGTTTCCAGCAATTCATTGTGAAAATTTCAGCGTATATGCGGGAGGTAAGTTAATTGTTGATTCTGTCACAATGAAGGTAGATCACGGTCAAATTCTGGGGATTTTAGGTGAAAGTGGAGCAGGTAAATCCACCTTTATTAAGGGCTTACTGGGGATGAGAAAAATAACCGGATTCTGCCAAATCTTTGGTTTAAACATAAATAAAAGAACCTCTAAGAGGATTCGACCTATATACGGGTATGTTCCTCAAGATCTAGGTAAAATTTATCATAATTTCACTGTTATTGATAATTTACTCTCATTTGGAAATCAGTACGGTCTAACTGAGCAGGATATAATAAGCAGGTCTAAAAGACTCTTGCGAAGCTTAGAGATTGAAGATAAAATGAATGAATTAGTTAAAAATCTTTCAGGAGGTCAAAAACGTAGAGTCAGTATCGCAATCGGTTTAATACATTCACCTATCTTTCTCATTTTAGACGAACCTACTTCAGGATTAGATCCGATTATTCGTGAAAATATATGGTTAGCTTTAACTAAAATTAATGAGCAATTTGGTACAACTTTAATAGTAATAACTCATTATCCAGAAGAATCTCGATTTTGTAATAGAGTCGCAATTTTTGGTAGGAATAGAGGGGTTATAGATTTCGGGAAGCCTAAAGAACTACTAGCTCAGTTACCAGGCAAAGGACGCTCAATTGAATTATATTTTAACACCATTCAAGAAAATATGGTCCAAAGGTTAGAATCTATAGATGGAATAGAAAATGTCTTAGAAAATAAATTAGGGACGGAATATTCAATATTCACTAATCTAAATGTCGAGTCTCTTATTATTAAAATCGAAAACGAAGTAGGGAAGGATACAATCAAAGAAGTAAAACAAATTGATTCAAAAATGGAGCAATTTTTTAGATATAAATTAATCGAGGTACCAAAAATTGAAGAGTTCTAGAGAAATAGAGTTGGAACGAATAAGATTAAAAATTTTAGATGCTGTTCGTTTCTCTAAGCGTTTCTGGATGACATACAGAGAAAATACATTTGGGATTGCTTCGATTATTAATTTAATCTATAAAAAGTCGTTTATCGAAGTCTTATTCTTTACTAATAGTGATGTTATTGAAAAAGGAGTGCCTCTATTAAAGATATACACTCCCCTTGAAGATGAAATTGATTTTAAGGAAATTTTATTTGAACCAGATTTTGATGAAGACGGGTTGATAAATCCCGCAAAAATTATACTCCATATGAGGAGGCTTATCAACTCGGAATTCCAAAGTCATCTAAGAATTTTAAATACTGAAATCACATTAATTGACGAAAAATTTGAGAATTATCAAATTAAAGCTAACCCATACGACCGAGAGATAATAATCTCTTATCCTGATTTTACTTTGAAGCTTAAAATTAATTTAGAAAAATATCCGTTTTTACCAACCTTTTCTTTTTCAAGATTATTATCTAAAATTATTACTGAAAGAGAATTTATGGAAGATGAGATGATTAAA
This sequence comes from Promethearchaeota archaeon, assembly GCA_030615235.1. Classification (GTDB taxonomy): domain Archaea; phylum Asgardarchaeota; class Lokiarchaeia; order Sigyniarchaeales; family SOKP01; genus SOKP01. Next base: position 16,296 of record JAUWZR010000009.1, on the reverse strand, counting down.
AATTGGGATACAGAAAATCCTTCCCATATTTATGAAATTGTAGAAAGAATATGTGATATTGTCTCCGCACGAGTAAAAATTACAAAGTTGAAAGAAAATTCTCAATATTTAGTTTTAAATCGTGTTACCGTAGGTGATATGATTGATAAATTATCATTCAAAATTCACAGAGGAAAATCGATAGGAATAATATTTGATGAAAAAAGCTTAAATAAAATTGATCCTAGGCGGGATTTAATGAATTTATTTGACACCATAGCAGGTCTACAACACGATTATTCTGGTTCACTCGAAAATTTTGGAAAACCTACTCTGTTGTTAAGTCAATCTGAGAGAGATAAAATCTTTATTCTACCTCAAGCATACGATTCAATAATAACAAAAATGAAGATCAAGAAAGCTATTCAATATAAAATTGATTTAAGCGAAATTTACAAGAAAAAGCAGGATAGTTTCAATATATTGTTAAAGAAAGCTGGTTTGGCTCAAAGTTTAGATGAAATAATGGAAGATTTCGTAAAGACAAGGTCATATAGAATCAATCGCAAGAAACAGTATATAAAAAGAGTGTTAGAATCAACAGGGCTACTGAATAAGAAAAATAAGAGATTCTCAAAATTAAACCCCTTAGAATTTCTTCTCTTTTCAATTACAAGAGCACTAATCCAAACACCTACAATAATCATGTTTTCTATACCATTTGGGATTTTAGGCAAACTCGAATATGAAAAGTTTAATTCATATATGGATAAAATCAAAGAAAATTTTCATGTAGTCCTAATTTTCCATGGTCCGGAAGAAGTTATATCAAATTGCGACCAAATTCTAACGATTACAAAAAATACTTCAAAAATTGGAACCATTAAAGACTACCTTGAAGAATTACCGCAATATGGTGAAATTTTGAGTATTGAATTGAATAATCCAGACGATTCCTCAATTCATAAACTTAAAGAAATGAAGGAAATAGACTTATTAATTGAAGAGAGAAAGAATGAAAAATTTAAAATCTTCATAAAAAATAGTATTACTGATGTGATAATCCAAATCACAGAACTATTGGGTCCAAGCCTTTATAGTTTTAAAAGATTTACTGCCTCCATCGGTGATTATATGGAGTTTATTGAAAATAGATGAAATTATTAATTAGATTATAAAAGAGGATATAAAAAAATGTTAAAAAGTTTATATATCTTGGATGAACACGGAATTTTATTATATTCCAAAGAGTTCATTAGGGAACAGCAATACGACGACAATATTTTAATAGGGTTTTTCACTTCAATTGCTAACTTTAGTCGGGAAGCTTTAGGAACGGCTGTAAAAAATGTTAACCTCGGAGAAAATAATAAACTTATTCTAGCTCCAATCGAGGATGAAGGTCTGCTTGGAGCTGCAATTGTAAGTTCAAATGACAATAACGAATTAGTAACAAAAATAATTAAAAACATCATGCAAGAATTTATTGACTCCTATTCACCCGATTACGATAAAGAAAAAATCATTAATGAAGAGATGGAGAAAATTATTCAAGATGTGTTGAGAACTAAAATGATTCATTCACCCATAATAAGGATAACATTTTCTTGGCTAATTAACGCTCCTTTCTCGATACTTTTAATTTTTGCTAGCATCAATTTAACACTTTTTATCTATTCGGCTTTCGATCTCAACCAATATATCACACCTGATCAATTATTTTCGAGGTTTTTCCCAGCGTTAATCCTTTTATCTACTGGAAACATTGTAATACTCTTTCTGTTTCCAAATTTAGTATTCGGCTTTTTATCTCCTAATAGAAATATCGCTGTTGTGAATTCTATTGTACATTTAGTTGTTACAATTATTCTATTTGCGTACTCATCTGAACCTGCTTTTGGTTATATTATTTTAGGTCATTTACCTTTAACATTGATTTTTTCACTGTTTTTCTTATTCATCGGAATAAGATCGTCGTCAAAGAGATTTTTGAAAAAATAAGAGAATTACACAGTTCTTTCTTTTTTCTATTATTGCATATAAAACTGTAAGCAAAGGGTTAAATAAATTTAGTTTTTTGTATTATACGGACATTTCTTCATAAAAGGAGTTTTATTTTTTATCTAAAGCTCGATTTTTTTAGGTGATCAATGTTTGAAAGACGATAATGCACAAAAAAAGGGATTCGAACCAATTTTAAAAAAATATGAAAAAGAAAAAGCACTCGTTCTAGAGAGTATTTCAGAGCTTATCGTCTTTCAAGATTTAAAGCAGAATATCTTATGGTTAAATAAATCAGCAGCAGATTCCGTTAAAAGGACACAAGAGGAATTAATAGGAGAGAAATGTTACTCTGTTTTGCACAATTCTAATAAAATCTGTGTTAATTGCCCGGTAGTTGCCTCGGTAAAAATAGGAGAATCTACATCTAGCGAAATTACGAGTTCGGATGGGAGAAGTTTTTTCATAAAAGCTTTTCCCGTAAGGGATAATGAAGGAAAAATAATAGGAGCAGTTGAACTTGCCAGGAATATAACCAAACTCAAACAAACTGAACAAGATTTAATTGAATCTGAAGAAAGGTATCGGAATCTATTTGAGAGTTCCCCTTATTCTATCGGCATATTTGATTTAGACGGAACATTAATTGATTGCAATAAAGCTACAGCGAAGCTTTTGTCCACTCATAATTTAGAAAATGATATTATTGGAAAACATTTTAGAGAATTTTGGGCATATCATGAGAAAGATAAGCCCAACATCTCATTATTCGAAGGTATCCTTAATAAGTTAAAGAAAGACAGAGAAACACTAGAATTTGAATTTCCTATAAATAGATCAGTGGGAGGTGTATTGTGGGCTCACGCTATAGCTTCATTAATAAAGTTAGGAAACGAGGAAAGAATTCGATTTATTGTTCAAGATATTACAGAAAGAAAACATGCCGAGCAAGAATTGGAAACATCGGAGTTAAAATATCGAGAAGCGTATAATCGTACTGATTTTTACAAAGACATTTTTTCTCATGATATTAACAATATCTTTCAAAATATCCATTCATCAGTAGAACTATTTGATTTAAATACGGAACAATCGATTAACATGGAAAAAAACGATGAATTGTTGGATATTATTAGAGAACAGATCAAGAGAGGGACTAATTTAGTATCAAACGTAAGAAGATTATCGGAAATTGAAAATAAAGATTTAACCTTACAAAAATGCGAAATTATCAAAGTTTTAAAAGAGGTCATAGACGCTCTAATTAAAGTGTCTAAAAAAAGAGTGATCAATGTTCAGATTCAGAATGAACCAAAAGAAGTATATATCAAGGCAAATGAACTTCTATCAGAAATATTTGAAAATTTGTTAATCAACGCTGTAAGACATAATCAAAATTCACTCGTTGAGATTCTTATTAAATTTTCAAGGGTAGTGAAGGATGGAGTCAACTTTATCAAACTCGAATTTATTGACAATGGAATCGGTATTTTACCTGAAATGAAAGAAAAAATCTTTCAGAGAGGTCAGGTTGAGAAAAAGGATAAAGTTGGGTTAGGACTTGGTTTAACACTTGTAAAGAAGATAATCGAAAACTATAACGGCCAAATTTGGGTGGAAGATAAGGTCGCAGGAGACTATACAAGAGGAAGTAATTTCATCATTAAATTCCCGGAGGAGGTTTAACTGGTTTCAATTTTTATCGTGGAAGACGATTTATCCTTGCAAAAGTTATACGAGATGATGATTTCCACATTTGGGTTTACAGTTGTTGGAAAAGCGAACAACGGAAAGGAAGCAATTGAAAAATATAACGCCCTAACTAATAAACCCGATGTGATTTTAATGGATCACCGTATGCCCGTTCAAAATGGAATAGATACATCAATAATATTGTTAAAACTTCAAAACCCTCCCAAAATCATCTTCATAAGTGCAGATAAATCAGTTAGAAACCGAGCATTAGCATTAAAAGGTTTAACGTTTATAGAAAAACCATTTAGTGTGACGGCTTTACATGATGAGATTGTTAAAGTATTAGGCAAAAGTTAATTTCTTCACCCTCTCAAACCGATTAAGATTCTTTCTCCTCAGCAAAGCTAATTTAAAAGAATTCAACAGTTCAATAATAAGAAAATTACCCCCTTTTATGAAAGACTTTTATAACAAATTTAAAATTACGCAATTAATTTTCGAAAGTATAAAGAATAATTAATCTAAATTCAAAATATATGAAAAAAAAGATAAAAAGGTATTAAAACATGAGCTATAAATTACCAGATGATAAAGATTTAGATGCCATGATTGGTATTGTAGGCAAGGAGTATGCTACCAATAACAAGGCAATTACAGCGTCATATCTTTCCAAATCTGTAATGGGATTAGAGTCACAAATTCCTGATATCGTCGTACGCCCCAAATACATCGAAGAAATTCGTAAAATTCTACTTTACTGCTCTGCAGAAAAAATTGCAGTCTCACCGATTTCAGCCGGACTATCTGGCGGCTTTGCATGTCCAACTATTAAGCCTGCGGGAGTTATGCTTGATTTAGGTAGAATGAATAGAATTATCGAAGTCGATACTGAGAATCGATACGTCGTAGTCGAACCGGGAGTCACAATTGGAGAGCTTTGGGCTTACATGCACAAAAATTATCCAGAGTGGGCGCCTCCCGTACCAGACGGTGCTCCACCAGCTTCTACCGTAATGGGCGATGCTATCGATCGAGGGTTTTCCCTTTACACTAGCTCCGTTGGTCCACAAGGTGATAACTTTATGTGTGGTGAGATAGTGTTTCCAAACGGAGATATTGTGCGAACTGGTTCTTGGGCACTTCCATTTGCGAAACCGTTCTATAAATACGGACTAGGTCCAGATATCTGGTCCTTTTTAATGGGTTCACAAGGAACTCTAGGCGTAATGACTAAAGTCGCAGTTAAGATATATCCACATCCAAAATTTAAGACTGTAGTTGTGTGGGGTATGTCCAATCCTGAGGATATGCAGAATCTAACACTAGAAATTGGAAAACAAGAATTTGGAATTGCTCACAACACCGTTATGGTTCAAGGTGGGAATTATCCGTTAGTAATGACGCGTTGGCCAAAAGATAAAGTTCCCCACGATTATGAATTCTACGAACAGTTAGGAATTAGTAAGTGGTGGATGAATTGGGAGTGCTGGGCACAAACTCAAGAAGAATTAGATTATGTGGTTAATAGAATCAATAAAATGGCTGAAGATTTTAAGAAAAATAGAGCTAAAGACCCTGATAGTATAAAACCTCAGGAACTACATCCCAAACAAATCGCAAGCAGATTGAAGAAACCTAATAAGATTGCGGTTCCTTATGCTTTTTGGGAGGCAGGATTTTTATTCATTACGTTCTATACCCCTTGGAACGAATGCGCCCATTTTGCTGAAATGTATACTGCTGCTATGGAGAAATATGGTTTCCCCCCAGTTATGTGGATTGCTAGCATTGAGCGTTGTAGGCAAGCAATTTGTATGCCCATCATTTGTTTTGATTCCAGCAAACAATCAGATCTCGAAAAAGTTCAGGATATGAATAGAGAAACAACTGAATACGCGCTTAAACAAGGGTGGCTTAATTACAGACCAGATCCTTATATTCATGCTCCTCTTACATATAGTCAAGCAGGAATGTATTGGAAATATTTGAGAATGATGAAAAAAACGTTTGATCCTAATATGATAATGCATCCTGGGAGGCTTGCTCTTCCATAACTGAATAAGGAGGTAAAAAAAAATGGCTAAAACTGGAATGGAAAGATTAAAAGAATTGAAGAAGGAAATATATAAGTGTATCCACTGTAAAGCGTGTAGATTTGCTTATTCGGGAGAGCCTAGTAGAGCCGGAATAGGGGAGTTCACTGGAAAACAAGGTACAGTTCTTTATGAAGGGATGATTGATGCGTGTCCAGCTGGAATAGAATACGGTTGGGAAGCATTTTGGAACGCCGGTAAAATTTGGATTGCTCGTTCAATTTTAAGCGGAGATTTAGAATTTTCTGATGAAGTTAGGGATGTTATTATGCCGTGCATTACATGCGGACAATGTTCAGCCCAATGTGAGAATAAAATACCCACAGTAGACATAATCGAATCTTTGAGAGCTGCGTGCATAGAATCGGGCGTCCCTATGATAGAAAAACATCAATTAGTTGATCGTTTAGTTAAGGAATTGAACAATCCTTACGGAGGAAAGGCAGAAGAGCGATTTAAATGGGCGAAGGATGCCGGTTTAGGGAAATATATAAACAACAAAAACGCAAAAGTTGGATATTACGTTGGATGTACAGCGAGTTATCGACAAGTAGAAGTTGCAGTCGCTACAGCAAAAATTTTTGAACAATTAGGTATAGATTTTACATTAATCGAAGAGGAAGTGTGTTGTGGAAGTCCCTTCTTTAGAGTCGGCGCCGTTGATACTGCCCAAGAGTTAATGAAGAAAAATCTCGAGGCTTTTAAGAATTTAGATATGGTCTATTTCTCATGTGCAGGTTGTTATCGGACTATAACGATTGATTATCCAAAGTGGATGGCAGAAGACGAGAAACTTCCTTTTAAAACCATGCACGCGTTTGAGTTAGTTTCAAAATTAATTACTGAAGGAAAGATTGAATTCAAACCTAATAAAGAACTCAAGGGAAAAGTTGTAACCTATCACGACCCTTGCCACACAGGCAGACATTTCGCTCTCGAGATGGAACAAGAAATGATCAAGAACTCCAAGAACCTAATGTTTGATATGCGCAAGATAAACAAAGCGATCGACGAATGGTTTGAAATTCCTAGAGTTATTTTGCGGAAACTTGAAGAAGATGTCGGGATTAAGTTTACTGAGATGTATCGTATAAAAAATAATTCGATGTGTTGTGGTGCTGGTGGTGGAGTTAGGGCAGGTTATCCCGACTTTTCATTGCGCACAGCTAGTCTTCGATGCGATGAAGCTAATGCGATAAAGGCTGATATTCTAACAACTGAATGTCCATTTTGCTGGCGGAACTTAAGTGATGCTAATGATCAATACAATCATGGCATGCAAGTAATGGGCGTTCTGGAAATGATATCTAAATACAATTTATTAGATACATCAAATTTAAAATAAGTAAGGAGAATCACTCCTTTTTTTTCATCTTTTTAGATTTAAAATATTTTTTTAGTTATTTATAATTACTAAAATTAATAATTAGATAGCATCTCTAAGAACGCTTTGAGTTCGATTTTCGTTTTCAGATTCCATAATCATCAAACATAATAAAACTAAAAAAATATATTCATAAATTTTTATTATTATTAAAAGAAGTTTAGGGGTTTTTTTAGTTGACTAACGTGGAAAATAAGACGGCTTACCCGTATATAACAGAGTTTAAAAAAGAGCCGTTTAAATCTTTTGTTTTGACAAATAGAAAGGATATCGGTAATTTCTATTTAAGTAATTACAATAAAGTTTTAGAATTATATCAAAATTATAATGAGAACTTAATTAAAGAATCATCTTTAAATTTAGAGGATATTTTTTGGTTTCTCCTTCTGAGGAAATTTATCCAACAAAAAGTAGACGACAACAGTGAAGATTTCTTAGAAATTATAAAGAAGTGCGAAGTTGAGATAATTGAAAAAGATCAATTAGGATTTAAATCATCGCCTTATTCAGTGAAATCACCTGATATTTGGTCAACATACTATGCTTTAGCAAGTTTAGAATTATTAGGAGTGCTCGAACAATACTTATCATTTAATGGGCAAGATATAATTATCGAAAAAATTAAAAACTTTATTTACGATCATAAAAGAAATAATGGATTCTTACATTGCCTTGATAAACAATGCGAATTATGTAATCAAGGACCTTTAGGAAAGACTTTTTATTTTGTAGTTGAAAGTCTCATGCTTATCGGTGTTGATGTGAGGGTTTTCAAAGAGCAATTCCGTCAATATTTGGGTGAAAGAAAAAAAGATGTATCATTAATTTTTAAACTCCTCAGTCTTAAATTCTTTGATTTAGATTTAGGCGTAAAAGATAAGGAAATTCAGTATTTCTATCAATTTCAACAGGCAAATGGAGGTTTTGTCATTGATTCAACTGATGGAGATATTGAAACTACATTTTGGTGTGTAAATCTTCTAGATATGTATTCGTGGCTTATAGATTACAACCCAGCAAGGATTTATTCTTTTATTACTGAGAAATTAGACTCATTATTGAGAGATAAAGAAAGATGGAATTTAATCGCTTTAAGAAGCGTTACAAAACTAGTAATTTTATTAGCTAATATCTGGAATCGTTTCATTGAAGAAATCGAGAGAGTTATTTTTAAACGGTTAGAAACTTATAATTTTATCGATTTAAACCAGATAAAAACTACCTTTGGGTTAAGCCATGGAGTAGAGGAGATCGTACTTTATATAAACCTTAATTATACATTTAGTTTGAAGAATGTAGATATAACTTCGGAATTTAATAAATATGTACAAAATTTGAGTCAAGGAAAACGCGAGATTATCCAAGAAGTTTACGAACAATTAGGAAATAATAGTATAGTTTCACTATCGGATATATATAAAAAATTTAAAAGTAGTTACCAACAAGAACCCGTTAAATTAAAAGAGGATATCTTCCCAATCATCTATGACTTAATAAGTAATCATTTTTTTGAAGGGGAAATTAGAGCTAAAAAAGCTTTTTTATTTAAAACTAAATATTATTTTCGTTTGGATTACCTGTTCAAAAATATTCTTATTGTTGATAATGAAATCAATGTCGAAAGATTATACGAAGAAAAGTCAAAGTTAAAGGAAATTAGAAACGACATTTACAATATGACCTTGAAGCTTAAGAACACTATTCCTCAAATAAAAGAAGAAATAGAGTCATATCTTTTAATAGACGAAGTTGATTTCGCTAAAGAAAGGCTGAAGTTTGTATTGCGAGATTCATTAATGGAAGCAGATTTTCTTAATGAAAACATTGAAACATCGTTCAACCAAGAGCTTATATACATCAACGTACAAGCTGCTTTAGGTTCGGAAATATCTCAATGGAATAAGTCTTATTCTTTATTGCAAAAGCGTTTAAGTGAATTAAATAGTTATCTCTTAGAAAAAATCCAAGAGATGGAAAGTTTAAAAAAATTTAGAAATATTTTAGACGAATTAGATAATAAAATATACGATATTCAGAATCAGGTAAATCGCGAGATAGAAAATTTTAAAAATTATATTATAGAGGTTCTTGAGAAGGGTTATGATGAAGAAAAATTAAACCTTATCATAAATGCGTTTAATAAAATAGCTCAGGTTGTAAGCAAATACGATTCAGTTATTTACAAAGTTTCGCATCAGATAACAACAAAGGAGAAGAAGATAGCAAAGAACCATAAGAAAATTATACATAAATGGGTTAATTTTAAAGAAAACTTTGATTTGATTTTTGCAGATTATACGGATGGTTTTCAGTTTTTCAACGAATTAAATAGACAGATAGGAAGTGTTAAGGATAAAATACAAGAAAGAATTCTGCAAATTAAAGAGGACGTTAAAAATAGAGCGTCTCAAAATCAATATCAAGACGCATTTAATATAATCAAGATAGAAGCGGATAATTTACTAAAAGAAAAAACAAAAGAAATTCAAAGCTTAAAATCAATGGTTAAAAAGAACACAAGTTTTAAACAGAAACTATTTCCGCTTTATAAATATATAAATGAAAAGCTTGACAGTCTGGAAGAAAATATTATTGAGTTCATAGCCGAACAGGAGCAATTTTTAAAAGAAAAGGTTATAGAAGAAAGAAACAGAGCAGGTGTTGAGGATTTTGATAGGTTTGTTTCTGATACTATCCAAAATTTTAAGAGTAAGTTAGAAAATTACAGGAAAAACATTGAACAAAATAAAACAAATAAAATCCCAATCATTATTAGCGGTTTTGATACAATTCTAATTGATTTTAACGAAAATAACAAGGTTTTTTCTAAAAAGTTAGCAAATTTAAAAGCTATTATCCCGGATCTTAATGAAAGTTCGATAAAAATAATACAATGGGAGAAATTTAAAGTTTTTTTTACTGCGGAAGTTGATAAACTGAAGGAGGAATATGTAAATGACATAATCTCTCAAGAGATTATATTAATGAGCGAGGAGGAGCACACAGACACAATTAATATAAAAAAACTAGCCAATAAGCTAAAAATCAAATGTAGAGCGATAATTCCGAGAATTAGAGACATGATAGAGGTGTCTAAATTGCAAGGTGATTTACTTGAAGATAAAAAAGAACTAATAATTCACACTGAAGCTTATCATAAGAACAGAGAATTAAAAAATTTCACAGAAAATAGAATTATTAAGCAGACTCAGGAGGCAGTAGGAAAATTATTAGCCCTTTACGATTCGTGTATAAAAAACAAAACTCTTGGAGTAAACTTGTTAGAAATTCAAAATAGAATTAACGATTTAAGCGATTTAAAGGAATCTATTACCAACCAATACAACACTAAGATAAAAGAATTAAATGTTGACGAGAATAGATTAGAGAACATGGAACTGATTAATAATCTAAAAGCGATTATAAATAATAATGAGAAAGCGATTTTAAATATTAAAGAAAATTTGTCTCTGTTTAAAGAATTACAAATATTTATAATCGATGCGTTAGATAATGTAAAAATCGAACTAGAAAACCAACTAAATAAAACTTTTGATGATATTGAGAGAACTGAGTCTCATTCAAAGATGATGGATATTCTTGAAAGTAGAAAGGAGAGCGTTAGAATTAGACTAAAACAGGTTAGTGAAAAAATAGAGAATAGGTTGAAATTGATCATTAGCATATCTTATGAATCAAGGAAATTTGAGACCGAAGCGAGAGAATTCTTCGTTAAGAAAAAGAATGAGATTAAAATAAGAGTAGAAGAAAAAGTTCAAGCAATAAATAATAAAATAAAATCTTTAAGGTTTGAGACGGATCGAGGTAAATTTATAACCACGATTACCACCAACAATATCCATTTAAGCCATTTATTAGGCACACTTCAAGCAAGAGTCGAGGATCATGTTGAAACAGAACAATTTAAAAGAGCCTATCTAAGAGTAAATAAAAAACAAAAGTACATCGACCATGAAATTAGAAATACGAATAGAAGAATTAAGGATTTATATAAGGAATTTAATAGAAACTCTAACGATTTTGAAACTAAAAATAAGCATATAATAAACGATTTTGACCGGTTCATCAAAGAATTTAACGAAACATTAAGAGAGAAAGTTAAAACCTTAGAAGAATTAATTGTTAAATCGTACGTAGAAATGGCAATAAAGGCCGTAGCAAACGAATTCTTAACTCTGAGTTTTCTACAAAATGAATTAAAAATGAAAAAACAACTTATTCAAAAACACCTAATTTCTCTAATTAGTGCTGGTAAGTTGAAAGGGAAATATGATCCCCAAATTGGATTGTACTACGAAAATCCAGAAGTTTTAAGCATGCTTGACGATAAGGAGTTAGAGGTTATAAAAAAAATGAATTTTCGAGTGTATATGTTTATGAAGCGTTTAAAAAACTTCACAAACCAATACGGTTCAGTTATTGCGTTCTTTGCCTCGCTCATCACTATCTCATATTATATTTTCCGAATTAGTGGAGAAAACCCAATTACTATTATGATTCCGATCGTATTGACATTGGTCGTGCTTGGATATCTTCTTTTCAAGAAAAAGCAAGACGAAAAGATTTGATTGTGATAATTTTTCTTTTTTAGTCGTAATCCATTACGAATTGTACTTCTTTGGCTGTTCTTTTTAGGTAGCCTAAATAGCAAGCTTGATTAAAATGGGCATAAAATTTCTTTTCAATTATTTCTTCTTCTTCTGCAAATTCCTTAAAATCCGAAAGAGACATTTTCCCATCTACGCTATAAGTTTTTGCAATTCTTATTAACGTTTTTACATTATGATTTAAATAAATTTTTCTTTCTTTCATTTTCTTATTTTTTTTAATTTTTTGAGATACTTTTAGTTTTAGCACAGAAGATTTTAGCTTTTTCTTATCTAACCCTATTACATCAGAATAAAAAGTTACACCCACATTTTTAAACCTTTTAAACTCTTCACTGTGGGCAAAGTTATCAAGTTCTGTGATAATTTCTTCTAATGATCGATTCGCAAGTAGTTCTTTTTCCCTTTCGCGTCTCTCTCGATAGTTTTTGATTAAATCTAATTCTGAAATTTTATTAGAAACAGCCTTAAAGCATATTTCTTTTCGGTTAACTACATCACATAGGTCCAATTGCTTTGAATCGGATAGCACCGAATTCATAGCCGTTTCTTTTCGCTCAGCGGCTTTGTAAAAAGGGACATCAATAGATTGTCTGGCTATTAATAGATAGCACCTCCCTGGCCCATATCGACCCGTTCTACCGCGTCTTTGGATTAATCTAATCTCTGATGGAACGGGTTCGTAAAAAATGATTGCATCCACATTAGGGATGTCAAGTCCCTCTTCCGCAACGCTGGTGGCTACTAGTACATCTAAGGTTCCTTCTTTAAATTGTTTGATAATATTAATTTGCTTATCTTGTGAAAATCCTAAATCGTTTATTTTGGTTGACTGGCCGATAAATTTCTCAACTTTCAAACGAGAATCAAAGCGTTCTTCTATTAAATTTTTTAGTAATTCAGCCATGGCTCTGTATTGGGTGAAAACTATTATCTTATTGTTTCGATAATCCTCGATTTCTTCAGTAATTATCGAAAATAACTTTTCTATTTTAGGATGTGAATAGTCGGTAATGTTATTCTGTATGAGATTGTTTTTGATATATTTGAAGTGTTCGGAATTGACGATTCGTTTAGCCGAAAGTATATCTTGCTCAGCTTTCCATTCTAATTTATCTAAAAAAGTTAAAAATAAGGTGATATTTTGAGATTCCAACAAATCTTTACCGTGAAGTAATGATATAAAACTTGAGCAATATGAGAAAATCGATTGAATGTTTAACGAGTTTTCTTTAATTGTATCTATTATTCGATCAGTCTTGAAAAACAACGCGTCGAAATAATCCTCTTCTGATAGTTCCGGCAAGTAACCGCTCTCGTACTTAAGAGAAAGTGTTAAATCGCGAGATATCCCTAAGAAATCTAATTTTGAATAGTATCTTTTGTTAGGGGGTAATAATTTTTTGCCAATAAAGAATTTCAGAAATTTCTCGAATAAATTATACCAAACTGCACTTAATTCGATGACTTTAATTGGTAAATCAACAAATTCTAAATACATATCAATATCGTAAATATACTTTTTTACATCTTTATCTTCGTAGGTTTTGAATATAACATTCTCAATGAATAAGCTATCACATAATTCCTGTATACGAAGATAGCTCTTCCCTGGAGACGCAGTTAGCCCTAAAACAAGCGGGTCTTTACATGTATTAAGATATTCGTTTGAAATAAAACAATAGGCGTAATTACCTCTCGTTCTGTGTGCCTCGTCGAAAATTATTAAAGAAACATGCTTCAAATCGTATCGACCCCTTTCAACATCGTTTTTTATTACTTGAGGTGTCGATACTATAATTTTAGAATTGTAGAAAAGTAAAATTCTCTTTTCTGGCGAAATCTTGCCTGTAAATGAAGTAATTAAATTAGAATCAATGTTTAAAAAGTCCTCACATGAAGCTTTATGCTGCGAAACTAAAGGTCTAGTCGGAGCAAGAATAATTATTTTGGATTCAGGATATTTTTCTAAAGCTTCACTTACGAGTAAAATCCCAACAATCGTTTTTCCTAAACCAGTTGGCAAAACTATTAAAGAATTTCTTCCTTTACACCTTTTTATGATATTATTCTGATACTGTCTATAAAATATTCGATTTTTTTTTAGATAGGGATGATTAAAAAAAGAAACTTCTGTTTGCATTAAAGAAAAGTTGAAGTTGATTCTTTTTAATACGGAGGGGGTTATAGTTTAATAATATCAAAAAAATGAATGTGAATTAAATGATATTTGTAAGTAACTTAGTTTTAATTATTACTTTCTTTTAATATAGTATCTATTAGGATTTGGTGCTATATTGATTAAACAAATACTATGTAGATTCAACAAGTTTAAATATAATAAATTGTTAATGAATAATAACTAACTGAATTACAACTTAACATCTTCTTCCAAGTTAGTTTGTACACGCCGTGGTTCACTTTGGATGAGGTTAAGTTTGATAATTGGGAAAAGCATGTGAATAAAAATGAAAATTTTATATATTAATCCTGCTCGTTTGCAAGCGGGGATGGATGCTATTATTACGGGGGCACCATTAAGCTTAATTTCGATAGCTGCGATGGTCCCAGAACATGATGCAAAATTGTTTGATTTCAAGGTTGATAAATATCGCGAGAAAAAATTTCGTAGCGAGTTAAATCGGTACGATACTGTAGCGATCACAAGCATGACTCCACAAATATATTCAGCCTTAGAGGTCGCTAAAATGGCAAAGGACCAAGGTTGTAACACGATTATAGGTGGATACCATCCTACCTTGGTACCAGAATTTGTAGCCGACCACGAGTATGTAGATTTTACGGTAAGAGGAGAAGGAGAAAATACATTTAAAGAAATTATCGATTACCTTGATGGGAATAAAAAACAAATTTCTCTTAAAGATATTGATGGAATTTCTTACAAAAATAAGGAAGGTAAAATAATCCACAATTCTGAAAGAGCGTTAGAACACAACTTAGATAATTTTCCAATGCCTAGACGGGATTTACTAAAAGGAAAGCTTTACACATACTTGGGGACCACAACTCGCCAAGTAGAGACTTCAAGAGGTTGTCCACACAATTGCAAGTTTTGCTGTATTATAAAAATGTGGAGAAATTCAAACAATGGAATTACTTACAGAACAAAATCAATTTCAAGAATTATGCGCGAAGTATATGATGTAAATAAACGAGAAAAACCAGATTTCATATTTTTCTGTGAAGATAACTTCACTATCAATGTAAAGCGGACCAATAAAATATTAGACACAATTATAAAGTCGGGAATTCATGATAAAATGCACTTTTCTTGCCAATCAAGAGTGGATACTCTATATAAGAACCCAGAATTAATCGATAAAATGTACAAAGCCAATTTTAGGCAAGTTTTTCTTGGAATTGAATCCGTTCATCAGCAGAGTCTAGACGCGATGAATAAGAGGAACACTACCCCCGCAATGGTTAAAATTGTAGTGAAATCACTCCGTTCCAAAGGAATTTCAATATTTGGAGGCGTTATAATCGGTTTTCCTGGCGAAACCAAACGAATGGTTAGGCAAAATATTCAAAATACGATAGACTTAGATTTAGATTGCGTTCAGTTTACCCCCATTACTGCTTTTCCAGGGACGGATTTTTACGATGAGATGAAAGAAAAAGGAATGATAACAACAAACAATTATAAATTTTATGACTTATTTTATCCAATGATGGGAACAGACCAACTTACTTCGAGAGAAATGTATCGTCTTGTAGCAGAAGCCTATGCCGCTTTTTATATGAAAGGATGGTTAATAAGAAGAGCGAAAGAATACCTCAATCCATTTGGGAAATTTAATTGGATGCTGTCGTGCATGGGAAGGTTAGTTAAGCAGGGTGTATTAGGCGGCCTAAGTATGTTCTATTCTCAAGGTATCACAACTAAAGTGATTTCACAGGAATTAAAAAACAAGGTGGAATTAATGAAAGACCTCACTCCAACTATCGAAACAGCTACAGCAAAAAAAAGAGAAGAATCATTAAAGCATGATTCGCTAACACCAGAAATAACTGAAAAAATTTACTGATTTATTTATTTCTTAATTTATAATATATTCAAAGTTGATTCATTTTAGGTAACCTTGCCTTAACTTCTCGTTTTTAAGTTGGAAGATTTGAAAAACATAAAAATTTATCTCGCGAATAATTTTTAAATATTTTTGTATTAAAACACATTGATATTTATCATTGTATGGCTTTTTAAATAGTAATATTTCTTACCGGTTATCTCAAAATATTCTCAATCTACTTGGGAAATATAAAAAAAAAAAGAAAAAAAAAAGATTATAATTTAAGAACTACTTCAAAAATCTTATTAGAAGTATTTAATAGCGAGTAAAATGTCGTTTCGAGTTATCTTCTTCCGCTTCCCGTGCTTCGTTAAAACTAACGCAGATTTTGTAATTGTTACTGCGGAAGCACTCATCCAGTCAACTAATTCATTGACTGCGTCTCGAGCTACGATTATCGCACCGTTGTGTTTCATAAGTCGCCT
>JAUWZR010000304.1 GCA_030615235.1 Promethearchaeota archaeon | reverse complement strand
CTAATTATGATCGCTTTCTTTACAGCTTTTTCGAACTCTGGATTCTCTGTTTTAATTGTAGCAACTTTTCTGTCAAACTCTTCCTGTAATTCAGTCACTTCGATAGGATCTTTTGTTTCTCCAAAAACCCTTAAATTTTTAAACGGATTCTCCCGATCTAATTTGGAAATTTCTTCAATTTTAGATATTTTTAAAAGGTCTTTTATAAGTTTAGCGTCGTTTTTAGAAATAAATTTATAAGAGTGAACGGGTAATTTTTTTATTTCCTCAACGGTTTTGAATTTATCAGCTTTAGTTGCTTTTGGATCTAAAAATTTCGAAAAAATTTTAATAATTTTGGAGATATCAGCTGACATTTTATTAGGATCTGTCCTATTTAGTAGTTATTATTGAGAGAACGTTTAATAAAATAATTAATTTTACTAATCTTTTAAGTTAATAGTTAAATAGACTAAGATTTAAATCTTCACTAATTAAGATTTAAATTTAAATATGTGGTTTCTTTTAAATATTATACTGAAATTGAATAATCCCAATAATTGTATTTATATTAGCTAGTTGATATGCCTTCAAACTTCGAAGATAATGGATTTTTTGATGAAAAGGAAGATGAATCTTGTTGCGATTCTCCCAAAATCAGTGAGGAAGATGGATTCTATGTGTGTTTGAATTGTGGTTCAGCATATGGTAGAATTCTTGATGATTCTCCTCGCAGAGCGTTCACACAAGAAGAAATCCAAAAAAGAAAAAGTAATGAAAGGGTTTACAGCCCAATCGGTCCAAGAACGATAATTCGAGGTAGTAGAGACGCTCGTGGAACTCTATTAAGCCCAAAATACAAATCAAAATTTAATAGACTTGCAAAAATCCATAGATCCTTAACTACAAGTTATGAAAGAAACCTATGGATTGCTTTACCTAATTTGCAACGCTTGCAAAAAAGACTTAGTATCCCAGACACTGTAGCTGAAGACGCGCTTAGAATTTATACCCAGACTGTAAAAAAAAAACTTACTATGGGAAGAAGTATTGACACTCTACTCTCCGCATCAATATTCTGTGCTTTACGCGTCCATGGAATTCCAAGAACTGTAGAGGAAATTACAAAAGTTGCGCAAATCCCGAAAAAAAAAGTAATTAAAAGTTATCGCTTAATTCTAATGGAAGTTTTACCTCATTTAAATTTAAAAGTTCAGCATTTCGGACCATCTCGCTACGTAGACAAGTTTAACGACGAGTTGAAATTGTCTATGCAATGTCGTAATACTGCTGTTAAAATAATAGAGAGCGCAAATGAGAGTGGATTTAACTCTGCGGGTAAAGACCCGAAAGGAATTGCGGCTGCCGCGATCTACATTGGGTCGAAAATTTGTAGCGAAAACCGTACTCAGAAGGAGATAAGTCGCTTAGCGAGAGTTACGGAGGTCACTTTGCGCATGCGAGTCAAAGACCTTATGAAATATGCTCATATTGTATAAAAATTTAATTTCCATCCTCTTTCAACAAATTATCAATTAATTTTTTTTCCTCTTCAAAAAGTGGCAAAATTTCTAATATTTCCTTAATAGTTGGTAAATATTTTTCTACATTATGAGATATAACATTAAGCAAAAATTCAATACAACGAATTGGGTAAGTATCTTCCAAAAGCTTCTTATTAAGACCTAATGAATAAAGATAACTATCAATATTAATCTTAATCTCGTTTAAAGGTTCCTTAGCTATGAGTAGCGCTAAGCCCTGTAGGAGTACCATCAAGGAGCTGCTTTCAAAATTTTTCCTTTTTGATAATGTGTATGCTAGTTTAAGATATTCCATTCCAGCATCTTTGAAAGCTTTTTTCTCAAGAAGTGTTATTACATCAGTATAGATTCGTTTTTTCATGAAGGTTCTCTTTTTTAGATTTTCTTGTTTTTCACGCCGAACTTCGGGCATTTTTTTTTGTATTATTCCAAATATTTGGTCCAATTGTATGTTGAACTGTTTTTGTTTCGCTAACTCTTCTCTTGACAATTTTACTTCTTCTATTTCATGTTTTTGTTCCTTAGGGACAAAACTTTTTAATAAATCAATTTCACAATCAAAGAGTACTAGTTTATTAACTAAAATTTTAAGGCATAAGTCGATGTGCTCGTCATCTTTATTTTCCAACGCAAAAAGAAGTTCATTTAAGATTTGAATCTCAGGTAAGTTTCCAAAATCTTTTTTATATTTTGAATATCTTGTTAATATTTCATTTAAATA
>JAUWZR010000252.1 GCA_030615235.1 Promethearchaeota archaeon | reverse complement strand
TTTTTAGTTTTAAGGAATAAATGAAACACACTTTTTTACATAATCCAAGTATCTATGAATTTCTTCATTTTTTGTTTCATTATCCCAAGAATATTCTTTCTGCATAATTCTTGCGACATTTTCTGCTGCTTCAAATGCTCTTCGGTGATGTATCCATAGTGACATTTCTGTTCGACGACAGAACACATCAATTAAATGAGGTGACATTTCGTATCTTAGTACATAGAGGATTTCAGCGTAAATGAAATCATTCTCGTCTATAACCCGTTCTTTTAAAGATTCATCCTCTTTTATCAAATTGATAATATGAATCGCTCCTTTTCCATATTGTTGATATAAATGATCTGATATATCCTGATCTAAGTGAATGCCTGAATTTTGCAGAATATCTAGCCATTCTTCTTTTTCGAGAGAAATTATAAATGGTTGCCGCGACCAATTTTTTTCTTTTTTTATCTTTGGGAAAATATTCTTTTCTTCAATATGCTCAAATAAATCTTCTGCCATTTCACGCCATTCTGTTAGTTTTCCCCCTGTGATTGTAAGTAAATTGTCGTTAGAAAAAAAGATTATATGTTTTCGTGAAACTTCAATTTCTAATTTTCCTTTTTGCATTACTAATGGTCTAATTCCAGCATATGTAGAAAGAATATTTTCATAATGCAATTGTGCGTTCGGGTAGTATAACTTAACAGATTCAATTATGTAATCTGCATCTTCCTTATCACAAAATGGATTTGCTAAATCACCTTGATAATCGGTATCAGTTGTTCCTACAAGAGTGTACTTTTTATTCCTCGGAATAACAAAAAAAAATCTATTATCAATATTAGAATAAAGTCCATTTGCCATGTTATTCCCTATATTTTCACGCTTGTATAAGAGATGAACTCCCTTAGTTGGTCTAATTAGCGGTTTTGGAATGGTATCGGGGTAATTCTCTATTAGGTCATCCGTCCATATACCTGTCGCATTTATTACTAAGTTAGCCCGAATCTCAAAATCAGAGTTGTTTTCAAGATCTTTACATTTTATTCCAACAATTTTCCAGTCGTTCTTGATGTACCCAATAACTTTACAATAATTTATCGAATCAGCTCCTCTAATATTTGCTTCCTTAAGTATTTCAATAGTTAAACGAGCGTCGTCGATGTTTGTATCGTAATAAATTATACCACCTTGAAGGCCTTCTCTGTTAAATTCGGGTTCCAGCTCATAAACCTCTTCAGCCGTATATGATTTACTTTTTTTATAATTTTTAAATTCAGATTTATCATCGCTTAAAAAATCATAAATTTTAGTAGCTCCTTGTAAATCACGTTTTTTGGACTTCGATCCTTCAATAATTGGCAAAAAGAATGGTAGAGGTCTAACTAAATGGGGTATCTGAACCCTCATCCAATTTCTTTCACGAGTAGCACTTTTAACTAAATCCATTTCGCTATAGGCTATATATCTAATTCCACCATGTGCCATTTTGGTACTTCTCGATGAAGTCCCTGCAGCAAAATCTTGCATATCTACTAAAGCAACACTCAAGTTTCTCATTGCTGCTTCTCTTGCAACACCTGCCCCTGTTATACCCGCTCCTATGATCACAACATCGTATTGATTTCGTTGCATTTTTTGGATGATTTTTTCTCTATTTTTGAAGGTCCAGGATTGATCAAATAATTTTTTTTCCAAATCTTCCATTTTAACCATGTTTAGAAAATTCTGGACTATAAATAAGGTTTTTTAATGTTTCTATTATCAACATATTTGATTTTTATGGGATAAATAAATTGAAATAGATGTAATCTATATTTTTTTCATATATTATAAGGTGATTAAAAAAAAATGGTAAATTCAGAATTATTAAATGAGATTAAATTAAAATTATCTGATGGTAGTGCTATGCCTGGAGATTGTCTCAAACTTTTTGAAATATATAAACAGATCTCATCAGAACTTGCGGGATTAAGAGAAGAATTCGAAGATATGGCCATGTTAGATATGGACTTCTTAGGACAAATAATCATATCAGATGAAAACAAGAAATTTTGGCTTAAATTCAGAGATGGAAAAGTGGATTATGGAGAGGGTGATGTCGATAATTCCTCATTAACCTTTACAACCAATATTGCAACTCTTACAGGAATTCTTTTTGGAACAATTGAAATTTCTGGTGCACATGAAGCTGGAGATGTCAGCTTTGATGGGGGCAGTGAAGCTCTAATGGATCTTCAAGCTATTACTTCCGTTTTGAATGATTTTTTACAAAGCATCTAATATTTTATTAATTTAATGCACGCCCCATAATTGCCCAGAGGCTCGTTGTGTTCGATCTAATTGAGAATCTTTTTTATTTAATCTAGCTCTACCTGTTTTAGTATCCCTTCGAAAAGTTACATCAATTTCTTTTAGAAAGAAGTTCATTCCTTCGCGTTTATTTAGGGGTCCAATGGTTTTTCCATGAACTCCTGGCTTTCCAGTGAATAGGAGAACTCGGTCAATTAAAGAATCAGCGATTTGAATGTCATGTTCTATACAAATAGCAACAGCATTATTCTTTTTTGTGCTAGTACGGATAATTTGACCGATTCGAATCCGTTCTTCTACATCAAGATATGCTGAAGGCTCATCAAGAATATAGAGATCTGCGCGCTTAGCAAGACAGGAACATATAAATACACGTTGTAGTTCACCCCCTGAGAGTGCTGATATTTGTAAATCGAATAATTTATCAACACCTAAAGGTCTATATAATATCCGTAACATTTCTTCTGAAAAATTGTAGGTTAGGGCCCGTTCTATGATGAAATCTCTTACATTTTGAGAAGATTCTTGAGTAATATATTGTGGTTTGTAAGAAACAATAGCTTGAATTCCTTCAAATTCTGATCCAATGTCAGGTTGGAGCTCACCCGCGAGGATTTTTGCAAAGGTAGACTTACCACATCCATTTTCACCAACAACACCCAAAATCTCGGAAGCATAAATCGTTCCAGGGTTCACAGATAAACGAAATGACTCAAATGTCTTTGAAATTTTTCCGTAACGAGCAAAAATCTTCGCGTTGCTCCAAGTCCGACCGCTAGCTGAGCGTTTAAAGATATATTCTTTTTCTCGGAACTCTATGTTTTCTGTCTTTAAAAAACCAATTAAATATGTGTTAATACCCTTTTTTGTTGTTAGAGGCCTTGAGATAATTCCAAATTGATGGGGTACGCCATAAAATAGTTGGACTGTATCTGAAAGATAATCTAATATCGCTAAGTCGTGCTCAACTACTAATATAGGACATTGTTTCTCATTAATAAACCCTTGAGCACGCTCACGCAATAATTGAGCTAATTTGATTCTTTTTTGCACATCTAGAAAAGTACATGGTTCATCAATAATGTAAATATCTGCTTCTTTAATAAGAACGGAAGCAATAGCAAATCTCTGCAACTCCCCCCCAGAACATTGTTCTAGGATTCGATTAGCAA
>JAUWZR010000245.1 GCA_030615235.1 Promethearchaeota archaeon | reverse complement strand
TTAAAAAATCCAGAACAATATTTTTTGCAAGTTGATTTATTAATTTATGTCATTGATTTACAGGATTCTGAAAGGTTTCCAGATTCTTTTGAATACTTCGAGCAAATTCTAAAAATACTCACGACTTTAGAAGAAGACCCTTTTGTATTAATATACATACATAAATTCGATCCAGATTTAAAGTATGACACTGAAACACTTCTTAACATCGAACTTCTGAAAGATAATTTAAACCAGTCATTGACTTCTTTTGGATACGATTACGAAGCTTATCTAACTTCAATCTACTCTTTAATTACTAACGAACCCGAGTTTTCTAAATATCTTAAAGAGGTTATGAAATCAACCGACTCCTTAACTAACCCCACACTAAAGAAGGTAGAAGGATTAGGAAAGACTTTAGAAGAAACTATGAATGCTGTTATCAGACTGTCTGAAAGTCTTTCAAAGCAGTTATTCGATTTAGATAGTAGATTGAGAGCCATCGAAAGCGGTGCATTTCAAATGGCTCAGAGTGGCATTCCCATAGGACTATCACCACCTAACCAAGCTTCAGTTCCCGGTAGACCTGGTGATTCAAGGTTAAAAGTTCTTGACGAATTAAAGCAGTTGTTCGAGAAAAAGAAAAAGTTAAACCTATAGCTTTTATTAAACAAACTTGCGAATTTTGCTCGATATATGTCTCTTATTCAAATTCTAAGCCCTTTTTGTTTTATTGTAATGTTCCACAATCCATTTGTGATTAGCTAAGAAAATGATTACACTTAACAACCCTACAACTAACATTATATAAAATATATTTCCAAGAAGTAGGGGATTAATTACTTGTTTGTAGATATTCCCTACATTAAATTGTTCAAAAAAAATCAATAAACTATTTAAAAGAGGTGCTAAAACGATTCTCGCTATTAAAAAACCGAAAATACCTATGAAAGCACCGAAAATTACATCAGTAGGGTAATGAACTCCTAACTGAATTCTAGAAAAAGATACAACTATCACAATTATTGCAACAATAAATACCATCATCGGTGAATTTAACAACAAAGCAAATAAAAGCCCCTGAGACGCCACATTATATGAATGCCATGATGGAAAACTTCTAGAAGTTGGTTTTCTCTCGAGTACTTCAATATTTTTTAATGCTTCAAAAGGTCTATCTCTATTTATAAGCTTTTTTATAGGGGCAATTATCAATACGCCGATTAAAAAAACAGTTGAAATGTTTGAAAACAAAAAGGAATCGTAAAAGATGAATAAGTAAAAAACCATTAACAACATCCATAATGTCTCTCTTCCCAGAAACGATATAATCTTTAAAAGAGTAGTTAATGGCATTCCACCAAATCCATTATATTTTAAAATAACCTTTTTGTCCCAGGCATCAAGATTCTTTAATACTAATTTAGCTTCCATGTTTCATATGCCTTCTAATATGTTAAACCTAAAAATTCATAAGCGTCTTTTACTTTAGGAATGTTTTCTTGGAAATTTTCAGCAGAATGAGAATCTGATCCAACAAAAAATCTAGCTCTTTCTGATTTTAACTTCTTAGCATTTTCTTTAGAAGGAAAGGGTCGACCAAGAGGAAAACCTAAACCTGATAAGTTATATTCAATGCTAATTTTGTTTTTAATGCATAACCGCCCCAGGTTAAGAACTCGTTCATCTGAAATATCGCAATCCTCTAATGGTTTAATATCATGCTCATTTATATATCGATAAATTGTATCTATGTGACATATGTTCTTGAAGATTTTTGATTCTATCATCATCCTACTGATTTCAAAGTAATCGTCAATAACTTGTTTCATTTGTACCTTTTCTAACAATTGTGCTAATTTTTCTCTATTAGTTATTGGGTAATTATAAATCCATTCATGAACTGTACCGCCTATAAGATCCAATTCTTTTCCATAGTCATCCATAAATTCTAATAATTCGATTTCTCTGTCACGATAATACTCTAACTCGAGACCGCTAAGGATAAACTTATAGGTTCCTTTCAAATCGTCCAATTCTTCAAGGTAATCGTCTATCTTGCTATTATAGAAGGGATTTGATTTGTCTCTTTCGATACTATAAAGTTCATAATGCTCAAGAAAACAGATGTTTATTTCATTATCTTCAGCAATTTTAATATAATCCTCAAAGACAGGACCATTTTCTTGTATATCTGAGCTCCATTTCGTATGGATGTGATAATCAGTGTACTTAAACTTCATGAGAATGTAGTTTTTATAATGAAAAGGAGTAGTTAAAAATTTTGATTATTTATTCCATCGAATTTTCCTTGTCGAAAAATACTTCGTAAAACAGTTCTTTTTCTCCCGCTTCCGGAGGCTTAATTTTAGTATAACCGCCTTTTCTTATGATTTGGACTGTGCTTTTATTTTGAATGTGGATATTACCGTAAAACCCTTTTATGCCCTTTTCTCTTGCTATAATTATAAGATGTTGGTATAAGAAGGATCCTAATCCCTTTCCTCGATAGTCCTCCCTTACTAAAAAGCTATACTCTGCCATATTTAGCTTAGGATTTAAGTAATAAGTCGCGTTGCCAACCATTTCCTCTCTTCCTACATCGCCGATAAAAGCTCCAATTGAAAAATTTTTGTTATAATCTATATTAACTTCGTTTTGTGTCTTTGAATGGGTGAATTCCTTTCTAACTTCGAAAAATCGCAAATATCGATCTGTTTCATTTAAGGAATAATATAACTCTTTTAATAAGGGTTCGTCTGTGGTCTTTACTGGGCGAATTTGAATCTTTTCTCCTCCTCGGAGAGTATATATGGTCACATACTCAGAAGGGTATCTGCAAATTCTACCTTCTTCATCGCATGATAAAATCTGATCAGAATATACATAGTTCAACTTTTTAGCTTCATCTAACAGCCATTGACGAAAATCAGGGTGAGCAACGCATATTAGTTCGAGAACTCGCTCTCTAATAGTTTTTCCATGAAGATAAGCTATCCCCCATTCAGTTACGACATAATGTGCATCTCCTCGAGACAACATTACTCCCGCACCTTCATCTAAATGAGGTAAAATCCGAGATTTTTTTCCATCACGAGAGGTGGATGGCATAATAATTATGGGTTTCCCTCCTTTTGAAAATGCAGCCCCCCTCATGAAATCTATAGTCTCTCCAATTCCAGAATAAAAACCATGACCCTCTGTTGCTGCATTAACTTGCCCGGTTAAATCAATTTGTCGAGCAGAATTAATCGAAACCATTTTTTTATTCATTCCTATGTACCTAGGATTACACACATAGTCTGAAGGGTAGAATTCAATGTATGGATTATTATTAACAAAATCATAAAGTTTTTTGGTTCCTAAAGCGAAACTTGTAATAATTTTTTCAGGATGAAAGTTTTTTTTTCTACTAGTTAATACTCCTTGTTCGATTAAAGGAATAATGTTGTCCGTAATATAATGAGAATGCATCCCTAAGTCTTTTTTATCCACTAAAAATTTCAAAGCGGCGTTTGGTAAATCGCCAAATCCTACATGAATAGTTGATTTATTCTCTATAATATTCGATAGATTTCTTCCTATTCGTTCGGCAACTTCGTCAGGTTCATCGAAATGAAATTCTAATAAAGGTAC